>NZ_RCVZ01000001.1:300000-540350 GCF_003668575.1 Falsibacillus albus
GTTTCGGATCTGGCCTACCGACACTTCAATTTGCAGGCGCCTGCAAAATGAGTCAATTATCCAAGTGGGTCATGACGGCTGGCGTCCTTTTATTGATAGTCGGATTCCTTTTGAATTTCATTAAACTGGGAAGACTGCCAGGCGATTTCATTTTCAAAAAAGGGAACACGACCTTTTATTTTCCCATGATGACTTCCATTATCGTGAGCATTATTTTATCGGCAATATTCTATTTTTTAGGTAGATGGAAATAAACAAGAGAAAAGGTGACAGCATTGAAAGTAGATTTATTCGACTTTGACTTACCAGAAGAATTGATCGCACAGACCCCGTTAGAGGATCGTACATCCAGTCGATTGATGGTCTTGGACAAAAAAGATGGTTCATTGACACATGATCATTTTCACGGGATCACCAAATATTTGCAGGAAGGGGATTGCCTTGTCCTTAACGATACACGCGTCCTCCCTGCAAGATTGTTTGGCGAGAAAAGCGACACAGGAGCAAGTATAGAAATCCTCCTTTTGAAACAGGAGAGCGGGGATGTGTGGGAAACGCTTGTCAAACCTGCAAAGCGTGTGAAGATCGGCACAGTCATTACATTTGGAGATGGAAGGCTGAGGGCTGAGTGCGTTGGATTGAAGGAGCACGGTGGTAGATTGATGGAATTCCAATATGAAGGGATTTTTTATGAAATCTTGGAATCATTGGGCGACATGCCCCTTCCCCCATACATAAAGGAAAAACTCGATGATCGTGAACGTTATCAAACCGTCTATGCCCGTGAACGTGGTTCTGCTGCCGCACCGACCGCCGGCCTCCATTTTACTCAAGAGCTGTTGAAGGAAATAGAGAGCATGGGTGTGCATATTGCTTTTATTACTTTGCATGTTGGTCTAGGCACATTCCGTCCTGTATCTGTAGAAGATCTGCAAGAGCATGAAATGCACGCTGAGTTTTACCAAGTCACCGAAGGTACGGCGCGGTTGCTCAACGAGGTCCATGAAAGCGGTGGAAGGATCATCTCAGTCGGCACCACTTCAACAAGGACATTGGAAACGATAGCAGCCGCCAATGATGGCAAGTTTGCTGCTGACAGCGGTTGGACGAACATCTTCATTTATCCGGGCTATGAATTCAAGGCAATCGATGGGATGATCACAAATTTTCACCTTCCGAAATCCACACTGATTATGCTGGTGAGTGCACTGGCCGGAAGGGAAAATGTTTTGCATGCATATAATACGGCCGTCAAAGAGCGTTATCGATTCTTTAGTTTCGGTGATGCAATGTTAATTAAATGAAATGATGACAATACTGCCTTTATGACAACTTAGAAGATTGGAAGGAGAAATATATCATTGACAGCAATCAGATACGAACTAATCAAAACCTGTAAGCAAACAGGCGCAAGACTGGGGATTATCCATACCCCGCACGGATCCTTTGAAACTCCGATGTTTATGCCTGTCGGGACTCTTGCCACGGTAAAAACCATGTCACCTGAAGAATTAAAACAGATGGGTGCGGGCATCATTTTAAGTAATACGTACCATCTATGGCTAAGGCCTGGACATGAAATTGTGAAAGAGGCTGGCGGACTGCATAAATTCATGAACTGGGATCAGCCGATTTTAACAGATTCCGGCGGTTTCCAGGTATTCAGCTTGAGTGAATTTCGGAATATTGAAGAAGAAGGGGTGCACTTCCGCAATCATTTAAATGGAGACAAGCTCTTCCTTTCGCCTGAGAAAGCCATGGAAATCCAGAATGCTCTCGGTTCTGATATCATGATGGCATTTGACGAATGCCCGCCATATCCAGCCAGCTTCGAGTATATGAAGAAGTCGGTTGAAAGGACTTCCAGATGGGCAGAGCGATGCTTGACGGCCCATCAAAGGCCAGCAGACCAAGGCCTCTTTGGAATCGTCCAAGGGGGAGAGTATGAAGAGCTTCGCCAAATGAGTGCAAAGGACTTGGTATCAATGGATTTCCCCGGTTATGCAGTAGGTGGATTATCCGTGGGGGAACCAAAAGATGTGATGAATCGTGTGCTCGAATTCACCACACCGCTGCTGCCAGACAATAAACCACGCTATTTGATGGGCGTCGGATCTCCGGATTCCCTGATCGATGGAGCCATGAGAGGAATCGATATGTTCGACTGCGTCCTTCCTTCAAGAATCGCCCGTAATGGCACACTTATGACAAGCAGCGGAAGACTGGTCGTGAAAAATGCTAAATTTGCCCGTGATTTCGGACCATTGGATGAAAACTGTGATTGCTACACATGCCGCAATTACTCAAGAGCGTATATCCGCCATCTCATCAAATGTGATGAAACATTCGGAATCCGACTTACGACTTATCATAATCTATATTTTCTGTTAAACTTAATGAAGCAAGTCAGACAAGCGATTCGTGAAGATCGTCTAGGTGACTTCAGAGAAGAGTTTTTCGAAAAGTACGGATTTAATCAGCCGGGGGCGAAAAACTTCTAATAAACATTTTATAGCTTGAAAGGAGGGAAAAAGAGATGCAAGGATTATTAGGTACAGTGGGACCATTGCTGCTGATGTTCGTTTTATTTTATTTCCTGTTGATCCGTCCACAACAGAAGCGCCAAAAAGCAGTAAGAGAAATGCAGAGTGATTTGCAAAAAGGCGATAAAATCGTGACAATCGGCGGGGTCCACGGAACAGTGGATGCAATCGATGAAGGCACAATCGTTCTTTTGAGCGGTGATGGATCACGATTGACTTTTGATCGTGCCGCCATTCGTGAAGTGAAGGAATCTGTTAAGAAATAAGAAAGAATGTATACATACGACATTCAAAAGAAGAGGCTATCCCATACTGGTGCCAGGCACTAATGGGATGCCTCTTTTTCTTTTTATTAGGCTGCCTTCTAAAAGATTGTTGTTAACAGCCATTCATAATAATAAAGGATGTTTCCAGCTTTAAATCGCTTATTCCCTGGCTGAGGATATGTTGACTCCGAGGACGCCGCCCATCATGGCGGTGATGATAAAACATCCGTGGTAGATCATTTGTTTCATGGAGAACAAAGTATCATAGCCTAAATATTGAAACAAGAAGATGCATAAGGAGTAAATCAAACCGGTCAATCCTCCGAGCATCAGCCCTTTTTGCTTCCCTTTGCCCCCCGTAATGAAGCCTCCTGCAAACAAACTGATAAATGAAACGACTGTCACAAGTACGCTGATTGACGATTCCTGTAATGATGTGAACCGTAAAATCAATGAGAAAATAAGACTGGATACCATGGCCAGAATTAAAATGGCCGCTAGTCCATATAATACAGAACTGCCTAATTTTTTCGCTTCGATCTGAATTCTCCCCCTTCTAAACCTGCATGTAGAAAATGACCTAGTACAAGCATATTCAAAAGAATTCGATTTAGAATTCGAATTTTAACTAATTTTGGCATG
This sequence comes from Falsibacillus albus, assembly GCF_003668575.1. NCBI lineage: Bacteria > Bacillati > Bacillota > Bacilli > Caryophanales > Bacillaceae > Falsibacillus > Falsibacillus albus. The sequence continues at coordinate 303,452 of NZ_RCVZ01000001.1, forward strand.
AAGGTTTTAAACGCTCTTTGGGATAATAAGGAATACATGCCCATTTAATATCAATGCATGGAAATGGGGGGAAGAATGCGTGTATGGAATCATCATTGTCAGGACCATTTTTTTATATGTCGTGATTTTGCTCATATTCCGCTTGATGGGAAAAAGGGAAATCGGTGAGTTAAGCATTCTTGATTTAGTTGTCTTCATCATGATTGCCGAAATGGCAGTCATGGCGATCGAGCAGCCTACAGATGCATTAATGAACACATTGCTGCCGATGATTGTCCTATTGTTGATCCAGATTACTTTGGCATGGATATCGATGAAAAGCAAACGATTCAGGGATTTGGTCGATGGCAAGCCTACCATCCTCATCAATAAGGGCAAAATAGACGAGGGTATGATGAGGAAGCAAAGGTATAACTTCGATGATCTTTTGCTGCAATTAAGGGAAAACAATGTAAGCAATATTGCAGATGTCGAGTTTGCCATTCTAGAACCGTCAGGCAAGCTGTCTGTCATCGAAAAAGATAAAAATACGAACGAACAAGATATCACACTTCCGCTTATCCTTGATGGGGAAATCAATGAAGAAAATATAAAAACAATAGGAAAAAGTTTATTTTGGCTCAGAAAGGAATTGAAGGACCGGGGATATCCCAATACAAAGGATATTTCTTTCTGCAGTTATCAGAATGGTGAATTTTACATTGATTTGACGGATCAATGAGGAGGGGTGGCCCCTCCTGTCATCATCTTCGGAAAAAAGGGAGCATCTTCAAATCTTGTTTACTGATTAATCCGAATATCCAAATCAGCATAGTGTAGAGGAGACTCATGAACAAAATGCCGAATAAAACACGGAAAACAATAGGACTGCCGGTAAAACTGATTTGATAGATCCAGTAGCTGCATGCACCGGCCAAACAAATGGCAATTGCGAATTTAAGATAATCCCGTACATAGATGGTAAATGGAATCACCTTCAATACGGTTGAAAAATGGAGCAATGTAACAAGTAATGTACCGACGACAATACCGAGGGCAGCACCGTTGATTCCGAAATGAGGCTGTGTGGCCAAGGCAAAAATGACGCCTGTTTTCACGACAGCACCAATGAGGCTGTTCACCATTGCGGCTCTGGCTAGATTCAATGCTTGAAGAACGGCTTGAAGAGGGCCCTGATAATAATAGAAAATGAAAAAAGGAGCCATGAGTTTAATAAAGTCTGCCCCATTTTTTGAACCGTACATGATGAGCATCAGCGGTTCGGCAAATACATATAGAATGATCACTGCGAGCCCGCCTGTGATCAATGAAAAACGAAGCGCCTGCTGTAGTCTATGCTCGACCATCCTATAATTTTTTTTCGAATTGGCTTCACTGATGGCCGGCACCAAAGAGGTCGACAGTGACACCGTGATAAAGGAAGGCAGCATGAGCAGCGGCAGGGCGTAGCCTGTCAAAGCACCGTATTGCTTTGTGGCTGCAGTGGCTGCAACCCCTGCAATCGCTAAGCTGTGAGAAACAACAATCGGCTCAAAAAACCAGGAAAGGGATCCAATCATTCTGCTTCCTGTGGCGGGCAGCGCAACACTCAACAATTCAGCCAAAGTCTGTTTCCCTGATGATATGGATTTAAAAAAGTGCTTTCTCACTTTAAACTTCTTCTTCAACTTGAACATCGCAAACAAATAGATCAATGAGGATAATTCCCCAAATACCGAGGCAATCATCGCACCGGCCGCTGCATATTCAATGCCATAAGGCAAAAATGCTTTAGTCATGACGGCAATCAACGTTATTCTGACCACCTGTTCGATCACCTGTGAATAAGCGGCAGGCTTCATGTTCTGCCTTCCCTGGAAGTAGCCCCTTATGACGGAAGAAATGGCGATGATCGGTACGATCGGCGCAATTGCCACCAGCGGATAATAGGTTCTTGGGTCGGTAAAGAGGGTCTTGGAAAGATAGGGTGCCAGCAGGATCAACCCAGGCGTGAAAATGATCGATAGCGTTAATGTAATAGCTAGCGATACAGCCAATATCTTTTTGATTTTCTTAAAGTCTCCCTGTGCTTCCGCTTCTGCCACATTTTTGGAAATAGCAACCGGGATCCCCATCTGTGTGATTGTGATCACAAGTATCAATGTGGGAAACGCCATCATGAATAGGCCAACGCCTTCTTCCCCTATAAACCGTGCAACGACAATCCTATTGATAAATCCCAGTACCCTGGTAACGAGCCCTGCAGCCATCAATATCAACGTACCCCTCAGAAACTTGGACATTCCATTCCCTGCCTTCTCAAATCTGGTAATATCATATACAATTATGTATATGCACCAAATTGGACAAAGCATGACAAGTTCTCATTTCAAAAGGCCTTTGTAATTCCTAATAAACCATGATCGGGGAGAAATGTATGAAAGATGGACGGCATCCTTATGATTCGTTTTATGAATCTTTAGAACCGGTGTTATCTAGCAAAATAGATGAATTTGTACTGATTGGCTACGGAAAGATTACGAAAAAGGAACTATGGGAATACTTGACGAAAAAAAAGTGGAAAAAACCAGAACCTGGAATCCGCCTTCATCAGCTTGTTCATGAAGTTTTGACCATTAAAACAAGTGATTACATGACATTTGCCACGGTTGAAGCGTATCGTTCCCCGAACTGGTTTACTGAATTGGATCAAGAAGAGCTTCAGGAATTATTGCATCCAAATGGAAAATAAAATGGTTAAAAAGAAAAATTGACACCGTTTTTTTTCTAATACATAATGAGAATGTTGGTAATATTTTGGTACGGTGCGTCTTATTGAGTATAATGGGTCACAAGTATGCATTTCCGTGCTCAAGAAGTGAAAGGTGGATTTATACATAATGGTAAAAAGAAGCAGAATCGTTGCATTTTTTCTGATACTTGTTTTGTTCGCAAGTTTAATGGGCGCAACGACCCAGAATATTATTCATAATATTAAGCTTGGCTTGGACCTTCAAGGCGGCTTTGAAGTACTTTATCAAGTGAAGCCGGCCAAAAAAGGCCAGAAAATCACGAAGGATGTCGTAAAGGATACCGCTAATGCGCTGGAAAGGCGTGTCAATGTCATCGGTGTAAGTGAACCGAACATCCAAATTGAAGGAAAGGACCGTATCCGTGTCCAATTAGCTGGAGTGGAAAACCAGAACGAAGCCAGAAAATTATTGTCCACCCAAGCAAATTTAACCTTCCGTGATGTAAATGATAAAGTACGTTTGAGCGGTTCCGACCTTGTTGCCGGAAAAGCACAGCAAACGTTCGATAAAAACAATCAACCCATCGTCACCTTGCAGCTTAAAGACCGCAGCAAATTTTACAAGTTGACAAAAGAGCTTTCCCAAAAGCCTGAAGGGGAAAATAAATTAGTCATTTGGCTGGATTACGAAAAAGGAAAGGATTCGTATAAACAGGAAGCAGGCAAAGCGGATCCAAAATTTTTATCCGACCCGCGGGTTACGAAACCGATTAATTCTTCCGATGTGCAAATCGAAGGGAATTTCACGCTTAAAGAAGCTCAAAATTTAGCTGCGCTTCTTAACGCCGGTGCTCTCCCCGTAAAACTGAAAGAGGAATATTCTACTTCCGTCGGTGCAAAATTCGGGGCACAGGCAATGAATAAAACCGTATATGCAGGCATCGCTGGCATCTTGGTCATATTCTTGTTCATGATCTTTTACTATCGCTTGCCAGGATTCATTGCAACCATTACGCTTTCAATTTATATTTACTTGATCCTTCTCATCTTTGATTGGATGAACGGGGTATTGACCCTCCCGGGAATTGCGGCCCTCATACTCGGAGTCGGGATGGCGGTTGACGCCAACATCATCACCTATGAACGGATCAAAGAAGAAATCAAGGTCGGAAAGTCCATTCGTGCAGCATTCCAGGCAGGGAATAAATCTTCCTTCATGGCAATCCTGGATGCCAACTTGACGACAATCCTTGCAGGCATCGTTCTTTTTGCCTACGGGACAAGTTCTGTAAAAGGATTTGCAACAATGTTGATCGTCAGTATTTTGGCGAGCTTCATCACTGCTGTTTTCGGATCCCGTCTATTCCTTGGACTGTGGATTAACAGCAGGGCAGTCAAGAACAAGCCGGGCTGGTTTGGTGTCAAACGCTCCGAAGTGAAAGATATTGCAGAAAACTATGACACACTTGATCTTCCGACTAAGTTTGACAAATTGGACTTTGTACGCCATCACCGTAAGTTCTTTGCTATTTCTGCAGGACTGATCACGGCCGGGATCATCGTACTTGCGATTTTTAAATTAAATTTGGGAATTGATTTCGCCAGCGGTACAAGGGCTGAAATTTTGGCGAAAAAGCCATTGACAACCGAGCAAATCAAATCTGATTTAGATAAAATCAATATGCCTGCAGATACGGTCGTTTTGGCTGGGAATAAGCAGGACATCGGCGTGGTGCGCTATAAAACGGTTTTGAGCCAAAAGCAAATAGCCGATTTAAAAACATATTTCAATAAGAAATACGGAGCCGAGCCGAATGTAAGTACGGTATCGCCGACAATCGGGAAAGAGCTTGCCAAAAATGCCATGATTGCCGTTGCGATTGCTTCGGTCGGAATCATCATTTATGTCACACTGCGATTCGAGATCTACATGGCACTTGCGGCAATTGTCGCCTTGCTCCATGATGCATTCTTCATCATCGCCGTATTCAGCTTGACACGCCTTGAAGTGGATATAACCTTCATTGCAGCTGTGTTGACGATCGTCGGTTATTCAATCAACGATACGATTGTCACCTTTGACCGGATCCGTGAAAATATGGGCAAAAAACGCAGGATCAAAAAGCCGGAGGAATTGGACGAAGTCGTCAACCAAAGTGTGCGCCAAACATTGACTCGATCCGTCAATACCGTATTGACTGTCGTGATCACGGTTGTTGCCCTCCTTATCTTTGGAAGCGAGTCGATCCGAAACTTCTCCATCGCATTATTGATCGGCCTGATCGCAGGAACCTACTCTTCCATCTTCATTGCTTCACAGCTTTGGCTTGTATGGAAGAAACGTGAATTAAAGAAAAAAGGCACATTGAAAACCGTTAAAGACAAGAAAAAGTGGAGCGATGAGCCTCAAGTTTGATATAAAACCCGCAGCTATGCTGCGGGTTTATTCATTCTATTTGGCAAATTGTTAATACACATATTAGAATGGGTATATCATTATTACATAAAGTCAGTGGAGGGAAGGTGAATAAAGTGAAATTTCAATGGGCATTGATATTTGGCATCGTCTTTGCATTGATTGTTGCAATCTTCGCAGTCATTAATGTAGATAACGTGGAAGTGAATTATTTATTTGGTACGGCTCAATGGCCGCTTATTTTGGTTATTTTAGGTTCCGTATTCATGGGAGGCATCATCATCGGCACTGTAGGATTGGTGAGAATGTATTCTCTGCAGCGTAAAGTGAAACAATTGGAAAAGCAAAATGCCCAATTGCATGCCCAATTGGACAGCAGCAATGATGATGCCCAAAAAACTCTGAAAACCAAGAAAAAGACTGCACCGGATCATATGATCGGAACGGACTCCGAGTAACATAAGCAGATTAGAAAGGATTGCCTTGCCAGGGAAAACCTGATTCCCATAAGGCAGTCCTTTTTCTTGCATTGAAAGCAATGGTGCTCTCTTGTATAATAAGATGGTCTAAGGGGTGAACGTACGTATGCTAAAATCCAAATCAAGATGGATGGTTAAAGATAATGATGAAGCACATATAAATAACTTGGTGGACAAATTACATATCAAACCTCTTGTTGCTTCACTGCTTGTAAACCGGGGATTGACAGATCCAGTTCGAGCAAGTGATTTTTTATTTGGGGAAGATGTTTTTCATGATCCATTTTTATTAACCGATATGGATATCACAGTCGAAAGAATCAAGCGCGCTATACAGGGGAATGAACCGATTTTGGTATTCGGCGATTATGATGCAGACGGTGTCAGCAGTACGACAGTCATGATGACCGTTCTTCGCGATCTTGGGGCTGATGTTGAGTTCTATATACCGAATCGATTCTCTGAAGGGTATGGCCCCAATGAATCAGCATTTCGCATGGCGAAAGATAAGGGTTTCAACTTGATCATTACGGTGGATACCGGGATTTCTGCATTGCACGAAGCAAAGGTGGCAAAAGAACTGGGGATCGATTTGATCATCACGGATCATCACGAGCCTGGCCCGATTCTGCCTGATGCATTCGCCATCATTCATCCAAAAAGAGAAGATAGCCAATATCCATTTTCAGATCTGGCAGGTGTAGGGGTTGCCTTCAAACTGGCACATGCCCTCTACGGAAGCCTTCCTGAAGAGTTGCTGGAGATTGCTGCAATCGGAACGATAGCGGATTTAGTACCGTTGCAAGGAGAAAATCGATCGATCGTGAAAAAAGGCCTGGCAAAGCTTAGATCTTCAAGCCGTCCCGGGATAAAGGCTTTGGTTCAAATTGCAGGTGCTTCTCAATCAGAAATTACGGAAGAAACAGTCGGGTTTGCGATTGGACCAAGAATTAATGCAGTTGGCAGATTGGGAGATGCCGATCCCGCAGTCGAGCTGCTGCTCACGGAATCGATAGAAGCAGCCAAGGAGATGGCGCAGGAAATTGACGCAATCAATAAAGAACGGCAGTCCATCGTCAGTGAAATTACCGCCGAAGCCGTTGAAATGGTCTTGAATGAATATCCGCCTGAAGAGAATCCGGTGCTTGTCATTGGTAAGGAAGGCTGGAATGCTGGGGTCATCGGCATTGTTGCTTCAAGGTTGGTCGAGCAATTTTACCGTCCTACCATCGTCCTCAGCTATGATCCGGAAAGTGGAAAAGCAAAAGGCTCCGCCCGAAGCATAGCCGGTTTCGACCTGTTCAAAAACCTTTCCACCTGCAGGGAAATCCTGCCGCATTTCGGCGGCCATCCAATGGCTGCAGGGATGACGCTCTCGATCGAAGATGTCCCTCAATTAAGGGAGCGCTTGTGCGAATTGGCAGTGGATCAATTGTCTGAAGAAGATTTTACACCGATTACAGAAGTCGACGGGACCATCGGTATTGAAGATGTACACTTGGATTCAATCAAGGAGCTTGACCTGCTTTCCCCATTCGGAGTCAGCAATCCCAAGCCGAAAATGCTCTTGAAAAACCTTGATCTTGCAGCCATAAAGAAGATAGGTGCAAATCAAACTCATCTAAAGCTTGTTTTATCCAAAGGCCAGCATTCTCTCGATGGAGTCGGATTTGGCCTGGGCGATGCGGCAGATCATATCTCCCCATTATCGAAGGTTTCCTTGATCGGTGAGCTCTCGATAAATGAATGGAATAATATCCGCAAACCCCAAGTTTTTGTACAGGATATTCATATTGAGGAAGGACAGCTTTTTGATGTGCGAGGGATCAGGCATATCGATAAATGGATGTCAAAGGTTCCAACGAAGCAAAGACGTTTGATCGCCTTCCATCCGGAATCAATGAATCTGCTGAGGAACACGAGTGAAGATGTCATTATTATTCAGAGTGAAGAAGAAGCAAGCCGATTGGATATTAATGAAGCCAATGTAGTATTATTGGATTTGCCGCCAAATCGCTCCATTCTTGAAGCCTTGCTATCTGAAAGCATCCCGAGCCGGATTTATGCTTATTTTCATCATATAGAGGATCATTTCTTCAGTACAATGCCTAAAAGGGATCATTTCAAATGGTATTATGCATTCCTCAAAAGCAAAGGGCAATTTGACCTTAATCGATTTGGCGATCAGTTGGCAAAACATCGCGGCTGGTCAAGGCAAACGATTGATTTTATGTCACAGGTGTTTTTTGAGTTAGATTTTGTTACAATAAACAATGGATTTGTTTCTATTAATCCTTCAAATGATAAAAAGGATTTATCTGAATCAAAAACATATCAAATGAAGCAATCACAATTTAAATTGGAAAATGAACTACTTTATTCATCATATCAGGAACTGAAGGCTTGGTTTGATGAACGTACCTTATGGTCTGTTCATAATGAGGAGGAAGCTGAAGCATGGATTTAAAACAATTTATCACAATTGTTCCAGACTGGCCAAAACCAGGAATAAAATTTAAAGATATCACCACCCTTATGGATAATGGTGATGCTTATAAATATGCGACCGATCAAATCGTTGAATATGCGAAGGAAAAAGAAATCGATCTTGTTGTCGGTCCCGAAGCGCGCGGATTCATCATCGGCTGCCCTGTAGCCTATTCTTTGGGCGTCGGCTTTGCACCGGTCAGAAAAGAAGGAAAGCTGCCAAGGGAAACCATCAAGGTCGACTATGGCTTGGAGTATGGCAAGGACGTATTAACCATCCACAAAGATGCCATCAAGCCCGGCCAGCGCGTCCTGATTACAGATGATTTATTGGCGACTGGCGGAACGATCGAAGCGACGATCAAATTGGTTGAGGACCTTGGAGGAATCGTAGCTGGAATCGCTTTCCTTATTGAATTGACCTATTTAGATGGACGTAATAAATTAGATGATTACGATATTTTGACATTAATGCAATTTTAAGCAATTGCATATCATTTAGAGTGCTCCCCTTTTGGCAGGAGTGCTCTTTATTTTTATTTTTGCTCTGTTAAACACCGCTGTTGATTTCCGTGCAAGTCTTTGCTGGGGGGGCTCACCTGTCTAGCTCTGGGGCTTAGGGGCTCGAGGTCATAAGACGAATCTGTCAAAAAGGCAAAGGACGCCTTTCCGTCAGATTCGTTTTATGCTTGTCGCCACAGGCAAAGACCCGCCGCTTTTCGAACTGTCCCGCTAATCCCGCCGGATTCTTCGTCTTGCACTCCAATCAACAGCTGGAAACGGGCTAATATCAACCCAAATCTTTAACAGAGGATATATTTTTTATTTGCGCCTTCAAGTACTGTTTTGACCGTCGATGTTCAGATATTTTTCGACATATTTAGTCTAATTCTGTAAAAATCCTAGTCTTTGGCTTTACATCTTAACTTTTTTTTTCGATAATAGTAACAATAATCATTAATTTATAAAAAATTTATTTTTCATAAAGGTGAGTTCCCATATGGCGAAAGACCAAGTATTAACCGCCGAGCAAGTTATAGAGCGTACAACTGAATATTTAAATAAAGAGAACGTTGATATGGTAAAAAAGGCATATGAATTTGCGGCTTCTGCACACAAAGAACAGTACCGAAAATCTGGTGAGCCTTATATCATCCACCCTATCCAGGTGGCCGGGATATTGGCTGATTTAGAGATGGATCCAGCGACAGTCGCAGCTGGTTTTCTTCATGATGTCGTCGAAGATACATCCATCACCCTTGAGGAAATAAAGGATGCCTTCAATGAAGAAGTAGCCATGCTGGTTGATGGTGTCACAAAATTAGGGAAGATCAAGTACAAATCCCAGGAAGAACAGCAAGCTGAAAACCATCGCAAAATGTTCGTTGCCATGGCACAGGACATCCGGGTCATCTTGATCAAGCTTGCCGACCGCCTTCACAATATGAGGACACTGAAGCATCTTCCTTTGGAAAAGCAAAGGCGGATCGCCAATGAAACATTAGAGATCTTTGCCCCGTTGGCCCATCGCCTGGGGATTTCAAAAATCAAATGGGAGCTTGAAGATACAGCTCTAAGATATTTAAACCCGCAGCAGTATTACCGCATCGTCAATCTAATGAAAAAGAAGAGGGACGAAAGGGAGCAATATTTGGAGGATGTCATCACAGATGTCACTGATCGCCTCGGTGAAGTCACCATTGATGCTGAAATATCAGGCCGCCCAAAACACATTTACAGCATTTACAGAAAGATGGCGCTGCAAAATAAACAATTTAATGAGATCTATGACCTTCTCGCGGTAAGGATCATCGTGGACAGCATAAAGGACTGCTATGCCGTTTTGGGCATCATCCATACATGCTGGAAGCCGATGCCGGGCCGCTTCAAGGATTATATCGCCATGCCGAAACCGAACATGTATCAATCGCTTCATACGACGGTAATCGGACCTAAAGGCGATCCGCTCGAGGTTCAGATCAGAACGTCGGAGATGCATCAAATTGCTGAGTACGGGGTTGCGGCTCACTGGGCATACAAAGAAGGTAAAGCCGTCGATGACGAGGTAGCCTTCGATAAGAAGCTGACGTGGTTCAGGGAAATCCTCGAGTTTCAAAATGATTCTGCGAACGCGGAAGAGTTCATGGAATCACTGAAAATCGATTTATTTTCCGATATGGTCTTCGTATTCACGCCAAAAGGAGACGTCATCGAGCTTCCTTCCGGATCTGTACCGATCGATTTTGCCTACCGCATACATTCCGAGATCGGGAATAAAACAATCGGGGCAAAAATCAATGGCAAAATGGTCACTCTTGATTACAAATTAAAGACTGGTGACATCATTGAAATATTAACGTCCAAACATTCTTATGGCCCTAGCCAAGACTGGTTGAAATTAGCACAGACTTCGCAGGCAAAAAATAAAATCCGCCAATTTTTCAAAAAGCAGCGGAGAGATGAAAACATTGAAAAAGGCCGAGAATTGGTCGAAAAAGAAATCAAAGCGGCAGACTTTGAATTGAAAGAAATCTTGACTCCTGAAAACCTAAAAAGGGTGGCTGAAAAATTCAACTTCTCCCATGAGGATGATATGTATGCAGCTGTTGGCTACAACGGCATCACCGCTGCACAAATCGCCACCCGGTTGACAGAAAGGCTCCGTAAAAAGAGGGACATGGAAGAAACGACGATCAAAGAAGCCGTTTCGGAATTAAAATCCTTCCCGACGAACAAAAAGCGCGACGCTGGAGTGAAGGTAAAGGGAATCGACAATCTGTTAATCCGATTATCCCGCTGCTGCAGTCCTGTGCCAGGGGATGAAATCGTCGGCTTCATCACAAAAGGCCGGGGTGTATCCGTACATCGCGCGGACTGCCCGAACGTCCAGACCGAAGAAGGTGCATCCAGCAGGCTCATTCCGGTGGAATGGGAGAGTGATAGTGCCAAACGGAAGGAATATAACGTTGACATCGAAATTACCGGCTATGACCGCAGGGGCTTGCTCAATGAAGTCCTGCAAGCCGTCAATGAGACAAAAACAAACATCACAGCCGTTTCAGGCAGATCGGACCGAAATAAAGTGGCGACGATCATCATGTCCATTTCCATTCATAATGTAAGCCACTTGCATAAGGTTGTCGAACGCATCAAGCAAATTCCGGATATTTATGCCGTGCGAAGAATCATGAATTAAGGGGCTTCCAAACAATGAAAATAGTTTTACAGCGAACGAAAAAAGCAAGCGTCACCGTAAACGAGGAAGTGATTGGGGCCATCGATCATGGCTTTGTGCTATTGGTCGGCATCACCCATGGGGATACCATTGATGATGCAAAATACTTGGCAGAAAAAATCGTGAATTTAAGAGTGTTTGAGGATGACAATGGCAAAATGAATCACTCTTTGAAAGATGTAGAAGGACAAATTTTGTCTATCTCCCAATTCACACTATACGGAGATTGCCGCAAGGGCAGGCGTCCGAATTTCATGGAAGCTGCCCCACCGGATACAGCTGAACCTCTGTACGATGCTTTCAACGAACTTCTGCGCAGCCAAGGCGTTCCTGTTGAAACGGGTTCTTTTGGCGCAATGATGGATGTCCAGCTCGTGAACGATGGGCCAGTAACATTGATTGTTGAAAGTCAATCGGGGAAGAAATGATTCGGATAGAAGAAGAGCAAGGCTTTGGCCTTGCTCTTTTTTTGTTTGGGGACATGATGATTCAAATAGAGGTATGTTGCCCAAGTGAGCGTCCAAAAGCAGAACCCGGTCATCAAGCAGGTGGTTTGATGCCCAAGTGAGCGTCCAAAAGCAGAACCCGGTCATCAAACAGGTGGTTTGAAGCCCGAGAGTTAGTCCAAAAGCAGAAGCTGGTCACCAAGCGGGTGGTTTGATGCCCAAGTGAGCGTCCAAAAGCAGAACCCGGTCATCAAACAGGTGGTTTGATGCCTAGGTGAGCGGCAAAAAGCAGAACCCGGTCATCAAGCAGGTGGTTTGATGCCCAAGTGAGCATCCAAAAGCAGAACCCGGTCATCAAGCAGGTGGTTTGATGCCCAAGTGAGCGTCCAAAAGCAGAACCCGTTCATCAAGCAGGTGGTTTGATGCCCAAGTGAGCGTCCAAAAGCAGAACCCGGTCATCAAACAGGCGGTTTGATGACCGAGAGTTAGTCCAGAAGCTCAACCCGGTCATCAAACAGGTGGTTTGATGCCCAAGTGAGCGTCCAAAAGCAGAACCCGTTCATCAAGCAGGTGGTTTGATGCCCAAGTGAGCGGCAAAAAGCTGAAATCGGTAATCAAGTAGGATCGGTCACCAAAATCCGCTTTAGTTCTAAGAGATAGGTTCTAAGAGATATCACTAAAAGCTGTATTAAAACTCAGCACTGATGTCATTAATTCTCTACAATATTCTTCCTGGAGATATATTGAGCTTTTCTAGCATGGCCTATGAGGAGGAAATGCTTTCTTAAAACTTTTCTTATGATCTTTTTCGATGTAATTCCACCACACCATTCATGAATCGCATTGGTGGTGATTGCTTTTTTCGGGAAAAGCATACGATATTCAAAAATACTTCGAAGAATGGCCTCATTGCTATTTTCCTTTAGGCTGCATTTTTTACAAACTATCATATTTTCCACTAGATAATTGTTATCAGATCTACAGTTTTCACATAGGATTCCCTTTTGTAAGTCATCGTAATGAAATTTAGGTAAGCGTGAATATGGGGAATCAACGATGTGCTGTGAGGCAATTCGTTCAGCAAGCTCAATTTGTTGTTTATTCACGTCCGCCGCCTTCCTCTGTATCTTCTCCCCAAATCGATTGAGCTGTGCGGGAAACACAATGGGCAGGCTTTGTGGAGCGTTATAAAGATGGAATTCAGGATTGATGAAAATCAGATAAGATTCAATGTGGGTTTTAATGCCGAGTTCCTGGAGCAGTTTTCGAAGGAGGTATTCATTTTTTCTCAGTTGAAGGAGGGGATTTTTTATTTCTGCATTCGCTGCCGTGTACCATCTATCACTTTCCAAATAATAATCGCCTTCATAGTTTTTGATTTCAAAGTTGAATAAAACATTTTGACTGAGGGCCATGGAGTCAATTTGAAAAATAGTATGATTGGTTTCTAGGAGTAAATCGTTCAGGATCAGCAGGCGTTGTGAGTAGGGTGTGAACCATTGGTCAAAAGCAATTTCCCCCTCATATCCTTTTTCTAAATTCAAATAGTAAATCATTTCTCTCTCCGGCATCTTCACACGTGCTGCCAAAATTCGATGAAGCACCAATTCAGCGGGTTCTGTCCTTTTCTTGATCTCCATATTTCATCTCCTATCTGGTTTGATACTACCATTTTAAGGAAAGTGATTTTTGATCTCAACTAAAAAATTCATGGTGGTTGTTTTGTAGGGTCGGGAACCTCGTTGTCTCGGTTCTTCCGTGAAATTTGGGGCATTTTAGCCAAGGGGTTCCACCGTAGAAATCAAAAAAGAAGGAAGCCATTCGCTTCCTCCTTTTCGCATCATCAATGGAAATAGTTCACCAATCCATTATATATCCCCGTTGACACGAGTTCTTTGTACTGTTTTGAGAGGATGGTCGCTTCTTCAGTGGAGTTGCTCAAATATCCAAGCTCCATCAAGGTTGCCGGCTGTGAATTTTCACGGATCACGTGGAAGTCGCCGAAACGCACACCTCTGTCCCTCAGACCGATTTGATTGGATACTCCTGCATCCAATGCATCAGCAAGGGATTGTTGATAATCATGGTAATAATAAGTCGTATGCCCATTGACGCTGTGATCCGAACTGCTGTCGAAATGTATGCTGATGAATGCGTCTGCATTTTGACTTTGGGCGACGGATACCCTTGATGGAAGGGAGACATATCTGTCATCACTCCTGGTCAACATGACATTGGCCCCTGCGTTGCTTAATTTATCATAAAGCAATTGGGCAGTCTGCAGGGTCATCATTTTTTCGAGCGTTCCCCTGTTTCCGGTTGTACCGTTGTCCCTTCCACCGTGTCCCGGATCGATGATAATGGTTTTGCCTTCGATGGAACCATGGTTGGACGGATTTTGCTTACCGGAATGATTTGATTCCACATTGCCGCTCGATACAATCCAACCGGCAATGAAAGCGGTCTGTCCATTGGATAAATAGATTTCAAGCCAGTCTCCACGGCTGCTTTTAATTTTAAAGGTATCGCCTGCATTTGCCCTTTGGACGATGGAAGACTGGACGGAAGGCTGCTGTCTAATGTTTGTGCCATTGTACAAGACGGTCACATTACCCTCTGAGCTCGTTTTTGCTTCGTTGTTCTGGGAGCTGAGGGACTTCTCCATGAACCATCCCGCGACCCAGCCGTATTGGCCTGAATTAAGCTTGATTTTGATCCAATCATTTTGTTCTTCAGCCACTTGATAAGATTCACCGGTATTGACTGTTCCGATGACCTGTCCGTTCAATGAAGGGGTGCTTCTGACATTCAAGCCGCTGACGTTTACTGTTGCGGTCAGGGCAGAATGCGAATCCCCATCCGAGCTGCTTTTGCTTCCGGTTGAGGAAGTGCTAGCTGTTTCCACATAGCGGTCGCTGATCCAAGCCGTATCACCGCCGTATTGAATTTGATCCCAGCCTGACTGGGAAGAGATGATTCCCACCTTATCGCCTTTACGCAAAGATCCAACGATTTCACTTTCAGTATCCGGCTTCGAACGGGCATTTAAGTACTCAGCGGTAATGATGCCTGTTGATGACGCAGATTCAGCGCCGGCCGGGGAACTTTGACTATTTGATGCAGCAGTTTTTTGCACGTAGCTGCTGTATACCCAGCCATTCTGGCCATTCGCCTTGATTTTCAGCCAATTTCCTGAAGCTTGTATAATTTCCACGGTATCATTCTTAGAAAGAATAGAAAGAATGGAATCACTTGTGCTTGGTCCGCTTCTTAAGCGCAGGCTGTCGACCGTGATTTTACCTGTATTCCCGGAACTGGAAGCTGCAGTTGAATCCCCGACCTTTGAAACGAGCCATGAAGCGACCCATCCCTTTTTGAAAGGAGAGAGCTCGATCTGGATCCAATCTCCTTGCTTTCCAACCATTGAATAAGTTTCACCCTTATGTATTTGACTGATTACGGAATATGTCAGTCCCGGACCTTCACGTACATTCAAAGGGCTGACGCCGATTTTCACCTTTTCACCGCCTGCCGCTGCAACGGAGGCATTGGCCATAAATGATGAAAAGGCCAGTAATATAATCAGCAATGTAGAAAATCCTTTTTTACCCATTTATGCACCACCTTTTATGATTTTGGGTGAACTTTCCCGTATTATATATTCTCGATAAAATCCGAATCTCCTTTTTGCGGGTAAGAAAATATGAAAATGGAGAAGATAGAACTAGACACTCGGAAAGGGGAAATGGTCATATGAGATTCGGTGATAAACAATCGATGAACATTCACGGCGATCGGTTGTACGGAATGGATTTCCATCAATTTATTGAGAGGGAAAGTGAAGCGACAACAATTGAACTTGCATCGGAATTCGGTTTGACCTTGCGCGATGTGCAAAATTTAAAAAGAAAATTGGAAAGATCTTAAAAAAAAGCAAAATCGCCTTGACAATTGAAGGAAGGCGCTCGTATTATATAGTAACAAAATCAAAAATGATCCGGTGAGGAAGAGAAGTAATTAAGAACCATATGACTAGAGAGGAAATGCCTTGGCTGAAAGCATTTCTGCATGTTGGCTTAATGAATGACACTTCTTAGGATTTTCCCTGAAAAGCTGGTCTCAGTAAGGGAAGTACGTATTCAGGCGTTAACTGTCAAAGAGGAAGCTTATTTTATGCTTCAATTAGGGTGGCACCACGGGAATCAAACTCTCGTCCCTTGTAAAATGCAATTTTTACAAGGGACCGGGAGTTTTTTTATTTTTAGGCTTTGTTAAACACCGCTGTTGATTTCCGTGCAAGACTTCGCTTTCCGCGGGGTCTCACACGAAGTGAGGTCGTTCGATGTTGGCACAGGAAGTGCCGAACTTAATCGAACATCCGACCAAGCTCTCCTCGCTTCGCTGCGGGGTCTCACCTATCTAGCTCTGGGGCTTAGGGGCTCGAGGTCATAAGCCGATTCTGTCAAAAAGGCAAAGGACGTCTTTCCGTCAGATTCGTTTTATGCTTGTCGCCCCTAGGCAAAGCCCCGCCGCTTTTCTAACTGTCCCGCTAATCCCGCCGGAGTCTTCGTCTTGCACTCCAATCAACAGTTGGAAACAGGATACTATCAACACCATGCTTTATCTGAGCCTTATTATTAAAATAAAAATCAAATGATGGAGGAGTATAGGAGATATGTCGATACAAATTCCTCGAGGAACACAGGATATACTGCCGGGTGAAGTTGAAAAATGGCAGTACGTAGAAGAAATTGCCAAAGAATTGTGCAAAAAGTTCAATTATAAAGAAATCCGCACACCAATTTTTGAACACACTGAGTTATTTTTGCGTGGAGTGGGCGACACGACAGATATCGTGCAAAAAGAAATGTATTCTTTTGAAGACCGAGGCGGCAGAGATATCACCCTTCGTCCTGAAGGAACTGCTTCAGTAGCAAGATCTTATATAGAAAATAAGATGTTCGGAAATCCGAACCAGCCTGTCAAACTTTACTACAATGGTCCGATGTTCCGCTATGAACGTCCACAGGCCGGAAGGTTCAGGCAGTTTGTCCAGTTCGGGATCGAGGCCTTGGGCAGTCAGGATCCAGCCATTGATGCAGAAGTCATTTCATTGGCAATGTCCCTATATCGGGAAGTCGGACTCAAGAGCTTGAAGCTTGTGATCAATAGCCTGGGGGATAAAGAAAGCAGGACGGCTCATCGTGAAGCCTTGATCCAACATTTCAAACCAAGGATTGGGGAGTTTTGCGGGGATTGTCAAAACAGGCTTGAAAAAAATCCATTAAGGATTTTAGATTGCAAAAAAGATAGGGACCATGAACTGATGGGGACGGCTCCATCCATTCTTGAATACTTAAATGAAGATTCCAAGGATTACTTCAATAAAGTACAAAGTTACTTAAGCGCTTTGGGAATCGATTTTGAAGTCGATCCCACCCTTGTACGCGGGCTTGACTACTATAATCATACTGCGTTCGAAATCATGAGCAACGCGGAAGGATTCGGTTCCATTACCACACTTTGCGGCGGCGGTCGCTATAATGGGTTGATCCAGGAAATCGGCGGACCAGAAACACCGGGAATCGGTTTTGGATTGAGCATTGAGCGGTTATTGGCGGCAATCGAAGCAGAAGGGGTTGAATTGCCTTTCCAATCACAAGTCGATTGTTACTTTGTTGCATTGGGTGAAGAAGCAAAGGATGCAGCAGTAGAATTGCTGTTTAATGTAAGGAAAGCAGGCTTCTCTGCGGAAAAAGATTACCAGGACCGAAAAATCAAGGCTCAATTCAAGGCAGCAGACAGAATCAACTCCCGATTCGTCGCTGTCCTCGGGGAAGATGAGCTGAAACAAAATAAAATCAATGTGAAAAATATGGAGACAGGCGACCAGGTGGAGCTTCCCCTTCAGGATTTCGTTTCAGCATTTAAAGAGTTGGCACAATAAAGGAGGAAATGCAAATGTACGGCAGAACATACTATTGTGGAGAAGTAACGGAACAAAATATTGGCGAAACGGTTACACTGAAAGGCTGGGTACAAAAACGCAGGGACTTGGGCGGCTTGATTTTCATCGATTTGCGCGACCGCACGGGAATCGTACAGGTCGTGTTCAATCCAGATGGCTCAAAGGAAGCGCTTGAAACAGCGGAAAAGGTCCGAAACGAATATGTACTTGATATCAAAGGCAAGGTTGTTGCGCGTGAAGAGGGAACGGTGAACCCGAATCTGAACACGGGCAAAATCGAAATCCAAGTGAACGAAATCAACATTTTAAACGAAGCGAAAACTCCTCCTTTCGTTATTTCCGACGCAGCTGATGTTTCGGAAGAATTAAGACTGAAATATCGCTACTTGGATTTAAGAAGACCTGTCATGTATGAAACACTCAAGATGAGACATGATGTCACAAAATCCTTCCGAAATTTCCTGGACAATGAAGGATTTTTGGATATTGAAACACCGATCTTGACGAAAAGCACTCCAGAAGGCGCGCGAGACTATCTAGTCCCTAGCCGTGTACACCCTGGAGAGTTTTATGCATTGCCGCAGTCGCCGCAGATTTTTAAGCAGATGCTGATGGTTTCCGGCTTTGAAAAATATTATCAAATTGCACGCTGCTTCCGGGATGAAGATTTGAGGGCGGACAGACAGCCTGAATTCACTCAAATCGATATCGAGACCAGCTTCATGTCCCAGGAAGATATCATTGAAATGGTTGAACGAATGATGTCCAAGCTGATGAAAGAGTTGAAAGGATTTGAAGTGCCTTCCTCTTTCCCGAGGATGACTTACGATGAAGCGATGAGCCGCTATGGATCGGATAAACCTGACACCCGTTTTGAAATGGAATTAGTGGATGTTTCGGAGCTCGTAAAAGATTCTGGCTTTAAAGTATTTGCCGGAACGGTTGCTAGCGGTGGACAAGTAAAGGCCATTAATGTAAAAGGGGCTGCAGACAAATATTCACGTAAAGACATTGACGCATTGACAGAATTTGTTTCAAGATATGGTGCAAAAGGTCTAGCATGGTTAAAAGTCGAAGCTGAAGGATTGAAAGGACCGATTTCAAAATTCTTCCCTGAACAAGAGCAGCAGGCGCTATCCTCCACGTTATCTGCTGAAGCTGGAGACCTCCTGTTATTTGTAGCAGATAAGAAATCTGTCGTTGCAGATGCCCTCGGTGCGTTGCGCATGAAACTTGGAAAAGAATTAAACCTAATCGATGAAAGCAAATATAATTTCCTTTGGGTAACAGATTGGCCGCTGCTGGAATACGACGAAGAAGAAGGGCGCTACTATGCTGCTCATCATCCTTTCACAATGCCGGTGAGGGAAGATCTTTCCCTTCTCGATTCAAATCCTGAAGAAGTAAGAGCGGAAGCATATGACCTTGTTTTGAACGGTTATGAATTAGGCGGTGGATCGCTCCGTATCTTTGAAAGGGATATTCAGGAAAAGATGTTTGCTGTCCTAGGATTTACGCCTGAACAGGCAAGAGAGCAATTTGGATTCCTGCTGGATGCGTTTGATTACGGCACCCCTCCGCACGGCGGGATTGCGCTGGGCTTGGACAGACTTGTCATGCTGTTGGCCGGCCGCACGAACTTAAGGGATACGATCGCCTTCCCTAAAACAGCAAGTGCCAGCTGCTTACTTACAAATGCTCCTGGTGAAGTCAGCGAAGCGCAGCTTGAGGATCTGAACTTGGCATTGAATATTCCAAAAGTTGAATCCTAAACTGCCATTTGTAATATTTTGGAGAATGCTTTAGAATTGAAAATCGTTCTTTCTTGTGGTACTATTTTTACAACGACGACGAGTCCTGATGTGTGCGTTGTTCTACCTAACAGTTTTGACCGAACACTTTGAACAACGGGAGTTTGAGTTTCCAGACGGCGTACATGCCTCCATGAGGACTTACAAAGCCTGGAGCAGAACACCCACCTGCCGAGAGCGGGTTCAAAACGAAGGATTTTATCCGACGGCACAATTGGGACCTCGTCAACCTTATATGAGTATAAAACCTCTCTATTTTTAGAGAGGTTTTTTTGTTTTATGCATTTTCAGATGGGTAGATATAAGATTAATCCATATTTGTCATTATCACGGGGAGCAAAGGTGCTTTTAATCCTATCGGAAAGGTTGCTTTAATGGCTTGAATCGTTTATTCTAATTCAGGAATCATATTAAATGAAATATAATTTGGAGTTGATTTTCGATGCTTCATCAGTTTTCGCGAAATGAATTGGCCATGGGAAAAGATGGCCTGGACATACTGAAAAATAGTACCGTTGCCGTGCTCGGAATCGGGGGTGTAGGTTCTTTTGCAGCTGAGGCGCTGGCAAGGTCGGGAGTCGGTCGTTTGATCCTCGTCGATAAAGACGATGTGGATATCACCAATATCAATCGTCAAATACATGCTCTGCTTTCGACGGTTGGAAAACCAAAAGCAGATTTAATGAAAGAGCGGATCAAGGATATCAACCCGGAATGTGAAGTAATTTCCTTGAAAATGTTCTATACGGAAGAGACATACGAACAATTCTTCAGCTATGATCTCGATTTTGTCGTGGATGCTTCCGATACGATTTCCTACAAAATTCATTTAATGAAGGAATGCTTGAAGCGGGATATCGCGATCATTTCAAGTATGGGGGCTGCCAATAAATCCGATCCGACACGCTTCAAAGTCGAGGATATTTCTAAAACGCATACAGATCCGATTGCAAAGGTCATTCGTCTGCGACTTCGCAAAGAAGGAATCCGCAAAGGCATTCCTGTTGTGTTCTCGGATGAAAGTCCGATTGTTATCCGTGAAGAAATCCGCAAAGAAGTCGGCAATGATGAAGCGGAAATCCGGAAGGCAAAAATGCCGCCATCTTCAAATGCATTTGTTCCATCCGTTTCCGGGTTGATCATGGCTGGATACGTCATTGACAAACTTCTGACCGAAAACGGCATTAAAATGAAGAGAGTCAACGACTAAGCTGAATAGGCCGATTTAGAAAAAGCTCATTTCATTTAATGTAATGAGCTTTTTGGCATTTGGGATGCAGCGTCTTCAAATGCGGAAAGAAGCACTTGATACTCTTTTTGTTGAAGAATATAGCGATGAAGGCTCTTTTCGTATTCTTTGTTCAGTTCTCCATGCTTTTCAAACAGTTTCTGTCTTTCTTCTTTCAGTTTTTGGTTTGCTGTTTGAAGCTTTTCTCCTTCATGACATTGTATGAGGAATTCAATACACTCTTCCAAGCTGACGGTTGAGGAGTCGGTGCTGGTGGGCATACTCTTCTTTTTTAAGATTGACATCCACCTATGTTTACAAGCACCGGGCGAACGATTCAGCTTTTTCCCTGCTTCCTCAAATGCTTCTTTTTGCATTAATCCCCGTCTTTTGAACGAATGAACAAGTTCCTTTAAAATTTCTTCTTCTTTAGGGGTCCACGGATCTTTTCTTTTATTCACGATCATCACCTCTTCCATCCTACTTTTTCCTGCAGAAAACATATTATTCAAGGAACACTTTTAAGTTTTTGTACATTTTTACCAAATATGTATTGACTCCTTTATTTGTTCTAGTGTACTATTCAACTAGAACACTAAAACATCTATGATGAAAAAAAAAGGGAGGGCAATTGGTGGATTCTTTTAGTGGTTTGTTAAGAAAGGATTATCACTTATCAAAGTCCTGGATGCTTACATGGTTTATTTTCATGCTGCTGATTCTATTTCTTGCTTTTGGCGTATCAGAGTATACAGATCAGCGTCTTGTGGTTTTTGCAGCACTAATGATATTGGGCTTCACCCATTTATGGTTCATTCCAGGCATCATGATGTCTTATTTAAGGGTAGAAGCCAAGACGCAGCTTTGGCTTCATAACCCACAATCAACAAAGGTTCTGATACTCTCAAAAGTTGCGATAGCATTGATGTACCAAATTATCTCTCAATTATTTTTGACAGTTGCTGGTTTGCTCATCCTCAATTATTATTTGACGCCTGACATGATCAATGGCATTTCCGGTATGGGGCATTTGGCGAAGCCGATTTTCTTATTGAATATCTTTCTCATCGCATTTAGTTTGTACGTCACTTGCTGGATTCTTTTTTATTGGACGGTCTATCATGCACTTGGCAAGTATCCACGGATCAAGAGGATGCGCTGGCTGGTTCTTCTGTTGTTTTTCATTGTTTGGAATTCATTGGAGTCGCTGTTTTTGAGGATTTCCCTTTTCAAGCAATGGTTGTATACATGGAAGATTCAAGCGCTTGGCGGAGGCAGCTTCCATTACGAAAATAATCAATGGACAACAGAGGTATCAACGACGATGATTCCGATCATTCCATTTATTCTATATACAGTACTGGGCATTTGCTTGTTTTATTTGTCCAGCTGGCTCCTGGATAAAAAGGTTGAGGTGTAAATAGTATGTCAGAAGAATTTCAAGCATCGAAACCAATATATATTCAAATCGCAGACAGACTTATTAATCGAATCGTCCGCAGGGAATTGCTTCCTGGTGACAAGCTTCCTTCGGTACGGGAGCTTGCCCTTCAATCCGGGGTAAATCCAAACACCGTACAAAGGACTTATAGTGAAATGGAAAGGATGGGGATTGTGGAGACGAGAAGAGGGCAAGGGACGTTTGTCACTGAAAAAGATGACATTTTAATGGGGATAAAAGTCCGGATGAAAAATGATATCATTGATGCCTTTGTGAAGAATATGATGGACCTTGGATTGACCAAAGGTGAAATCATCGATGGTTTAAACAATTTTTTGGTGGAGGATGGAGGTGAGAGGAATGAAAATCGTCCTTGAGAACGTCACAAAAAGGTACGGAAATGATTTTGCCCTGAAAAATGTCTCCCTTTCCTTGGAGCCAGGAAAGATCTATGGACTGCTCGGACCGAATGGGAGCGGTAAATCGACTGTGTTAAAAATGATTGCAGGTCTTGTATATCCCAGTGAAGGCAATCTGTATGTAGATCAAGAATCGGTGACGCGAAAAATAAGCAGAAAGGTAGCTTATTTAACGGAGCTTGATATGTTTTATGAAAATTTCACAGTGAAACAAATGGTGGATTTTCATGCATCGCAATTCAGTGATTTTGATGCTGTTAAAGCATCGGAGCTCTTGAAACTGATGAAGTTGGATCCGGCAAAAAAAATAAAGCATTTTTCAAAGGGGAATAGGGGGAGGCTCAAACTTGTCTTGGTGATGGCACGGGATGCAGAAGTTCTTCTCTTGGATGAACCTTTTTCCGGCTTGGACATCATGGTCAGGGAGGAAATCGTGAAGAGCCTTATATCCTTCATCGACTTTGAAAAACAGACTGTTTTGATTGCCACGCATGAGATTGATGAAATTGAACCGTTGCTCGATGAAGTCATTTCAATATTTAATGGGAACCTTTTGGGCAGAGAAAACGTAGAAGAATTGCGAGAAGAAAAAGGGCTTTCTGTTTCAAGCTGGCTTAAACAACAATTTATTTAAAGGAAGGAACATGAATATGTCGACCATAGTGGAACTGAAAAATGTGACGAAAGTGATTAAGGGCAAAAAAATCATTGATGATTTGTCCTTTAACATCCAGGAAGGGGAAGTATTTGGCTTTTTAGGGCCGAATGGTGCAGGGAAGACGACGACTATCCGGATGATTGTCGGATTGATGAGAATTACTTCCGGGGATGTCGTCATCAATGGTAGCAGCATTCAAAAGGATTTTGAAAAAGCCATTCAGCATGTTGGAGCCATCGTTGAAAATCCAGAGCTTTATAAATTTCTGACAGGACGCCAAAACCTAATGCAATACGCAAGAATGATCAAAGGCATTACGCAGGAGAGAATTGCAGAAGTGGTCGAGCTTGTAGGATTGACAGACCGAATCAACGAAAAGGTCAAAACGTATTCATTGGGAATGAGACAGCGTCTTGGCCTTGCCCAATGCTTGCTTCATCGGCCGAAAGTGCTGATCTTGGATGAACCGACCAATGGCCTGGATCCTGCAGGGATTCGTGAAATAAGGGATTATATCCGGAGACTGGCACGGGAGGAAAGTATGGCTGTCATTGTTTCAAGTCACCTATTGGCTGAAATGGAAATGATGTGTGACAGGATTGCCATCATCCAGAAAGGAAAACTGACGGATGTTCAAACAGTCCGTGATTTCGTAAGCGGCAGCGAGCAGGTTTATATGATTGAGACATCTAATATCGATGCAGCACTGCCTTTGCTGGAAAATAAGTTTGGCGTGACATGCAAGCGTACGGAGGCAGGCATCGAACTTCCTCTTTTAAAAGAAGATGTTCCCGGCGTGATCCGTTTATTGGTAGAAAATGAGATTGATATATTTGGCGTTAAAGCAGTGGCAAAATCTTTGGAAGACCGCTTCTTGGAAGTTACCAATTTGTAGGGGGAGAAACGAAGATATGTTTAAATTAATTCAAAACGAATGGATAAAAATCTTTAAGCGTCCGGGAACTTATGTCATGATCGGTTTAATCGTGCTGATCATTGGCATCATGGGGGCATTTACGAAATATAACGACCTTCACAGCGCGTCGCAAAAAGGCGACTGGAAACAGGCATTAACCGTGCAAAATGAACAAACTAAAAAGAATATGGAAAACGGGCACATGCCAGCTGCTGCAAAGGATCAATTGAAAAAGCAAATCGCCATTAATGACTATCGCATCCAGCATGACATTGCCCCGGCAAAAGGAGAAACGGTTTGGACGTTCATTGCTGGAGCATCTGATTTAATTTCTTTTATTGGCCTTTTCACCATCATCGTCGCTGCAAGCATTGTCGCGAGTGAGTTTAATTGGGGGACGATCAAACTATTATTGATTCGTCCGATCAGCAGGTGGCGAATTCTTCTCTCGAAATATATTACGACCATCCTGTTCGGACTCTCATTACTTTTCATTTTATTTGTTGTTACTGGATTACTGGGGTTGATTCTCTTTGGAACTGGTGAAGGCAGTCATGCATACTTGGCCTATGCATCCGGTAAAGTCGTCGAACAAAGCATGCTCCTGCATTTAGTGAAGACTTATTTGTTTGGTTCCATCGACCTGCTCATGCTGGCGACCATGGCGTTTATGATTTCTGCAGTGTTCAGGAATAGTTCGCTCGCAATAGGCATCTCCATTTTCCTGCTTTTCTCAGGAAGTATATTTACAACCCTTGTAGCGAGCAAATTCGATTGGGCAAAATATATTCTTTTTGCCAATACGGATTTAACGGTGTATTCAGATGGGGTTCCTTTAGTGAAAGGGATGACCCTAGGATTCTCAGTCACGGTGCTGATCATTTACTTCATCGTATTTTTGGCTCTCGCATTCGGGGTTTTCTCCAAACGGGATGTAGCTGCGTAAGAATGAGACGGCTACTTATGCAAACGGCATTTTAGGATATAGAGGTGTTGTTAGTTTCTATTACACCGCTGTTGATTTCCGCGCAAGACTTCGCTTTCCGCGGGCGGCCGGTGAGCCTCCTAGTCGCTGCGCTCCTGCGGGGACTCACTGTCTAGCTCTGGGGCTTAGGGGCTCGAGGTCATAAGCCGATCCTGTCAAAAAGGGAAAGGACACCTTTCCGTGAGATTCGTCTTATGCTTGTCGCCACTAGGCAAGGCACCTCCGCTTTTCCCGCCGGAGTCTTCGTCTTGCACTACAATCAACAGCTAGAATCTGCTAAAAACAACAAACACTTAATAACATGAAAAATCCGAACGAATCCGAAGTCTTAAAAGATTTCGCAATATAGTTCGGGTTTTTCTTCTTCTAAAACACTTTTGTCCCAGGCTCTATATTCATTTCATGTTGTATGGGACCAGATCGAGCCGAATTTTGTTTGTGTCATGTCTCAAACAAGGCGTAATGGGACCTGGTCTCGAATTCCACGCAAATGTTTGCTAATACGCTGGGGAGGGATTGGTAGAGGCTGTTCTCTCCACTCTCTTTGTCTACAAAAAAAAGATGCCCATCGGACTTGCGATTAGGCACCTTTTTTTATTTGGACTTATTGATTTTGTCATAAATGCCTGCAATGGCCTGTTCGAATTTTCCCGTTTTCTTAGGCTGGTAATACGTTTTATTTTTCAAGGTATTCGGCAAGTATTGCTGCTTGACCCAGCCGCTTTCGAAATTATGGGGATATTGATATTCAATGCCTCTTCCCAGTTCCTTTGCTCCTTTATAATGAGCGTCTTTTAAGTGGTCTGGAACTTCTCCGCTGCTACCGGCCCGAATATCTTTGAGTGCCTCATCAATGGCCATGATGGCAGAGTTGGATTTTGGCGACAGGCAAAGCTCGATCACGATTGCCGAAAGGGGGATCCGGGCTTCCGGAAATCCGATTTTTTCCGCTGTTTGAATCGCAGCCAGTGTCCTTGGCCCCGCTTGCGGACTTGCCAGGCCGATATCTTCATAAGCAATGACAAGAAGGCGGCGAGAGATGCTCGGGAGATCGCCTGCTTCAATCAATCGTCCTAAATAATGAAGAGCAGCGTTCACATCGCTTCCACGGATTGATTTCTGAAACCCGCTAAGTACATCATAATGGGCGTCCCCGTCCTTATCATGTGCAAGGCTTTTCTTTTGGAGGCATTCCTCTGCAATGCCAGTTCCAATCGAAATGATGCCATTTTCATCAGGTTCTGATGAAAGGACAGCTAATTCAAGGGCATTCAAGGCGCTTCTCAAGTCTCCATTGCTTGCTCTTGCGAAATGTTCAAGTGCAGCTGGCTCAACTGCCGCCTCTTTTTTGCCCAGCCCCCTTTCTTCATCGGCTAGAGCTTTCGTTAAAGCCGACTTCATTTCTTCTGGTGTAAGCGGCTTTAATTCAAAAATTTGGCATCTGCTCCGGATGGCGGGATTGATCGCGTGATAGGGGTTGCTGGTGGTGGCTCCAATCAGGACGATCATGCCGTTTTCCAAATAAGGCAAAAGGAAGTCCTGTTTTGCCTTATCAAGCCGGTGTACTTCATCCAGAAGTAAAATGACCTTACCGGACATTTTTGCTTCTTGAGCAACAATTTCCATATCCTTTTTATTATTTGTGACGGCATTCAATGTACGGAAGGCATACTTGGTGCTCCCGGCAATGGCGCTTGCGATCGAAGTTTTTCCGATTCCTGGCGGTCCATATAAAATCATGGAGGAAAGCATTTTTGCTTTTACCATCCGATCAATTATTTTACCCTTACCGACCAGGTGCTGCTGACCGACAATTTCCTCGATGCTCCTTGGCCTCATCCTGAATGCAAGTGGTTTCTCATTCATGCGCATCTCTCCAAACTGACGTTCTCTTAATCGTTATTGTAACAAACGTTTTGTTCAAATGCATTTGAAAGAGTTTCTGTGCTATAATGTCAAAAGTTAAGGCTCTTTTTCAGAAACATTGTTCTTAGGTTGGCTTGTTTCAAATTTCAGCTCCTTAGGAACAATATTACTGAAAAAACCAACGGAGATAAAATCATTCAAATCCGGTGGAGCGGGGAAACGATATGGACACAAAAAAAGAGATAAGTGCGAGACTTGGTATTTTTGTTTTGGGGCTTTGGATAATGGCCTTGGGAATTGTCTTTTTAATATTGGCCGATATCGGTGCCACTCCATGGGATGTGCTTCATGTAGGCCTCGCTCACAAATTTGGCCTGACAATAGGTACGTGGTCCATCCTTATCGGCTTTATCGTGCTCGGGTCATCCTCCTTGCTGACGAAGACATTTCCGCAGTTCGGAGCTTATTTAAATATGATATTAGTCGGTGTTTTCATCGATTTGTATATGCTGCTGCCCTTTATGGAGACCCCAAAAGGACTTGCAGGAAAAATCACCATGTTCCTATGCGGCATGATCATTATGGCCTATGGGATGGGGCTGTATATATCTGCAAGGATCGGTGCTGGCCCACGGGATAGCTTTATGCTGGCCGTCCATGAAAAAACCGGCTGGAAAATTCCACGTGTCCGACGAGGAATGGAGTTGATCGTTCTATTGTTTGGGTGGATATTAGGCGGCCCGGTATCGTATGGAACCATCATATTCAGTGCAGCAATTGGAACATTGGTCGGATTTTCATTGCCGCAATGTCAGAAATTAACCGATTATCTTATTAATAAATTTACTAAAAAATTATCAAAAAAAATGATCGAAAAAGAAATTAATCGAGGTGCAAAACTATGAAAATTTCAACGAAAGGCCGCTACGGTCTCACCATTATGATCGAATTGGCCAAGCGTCATGGAGATGGGCCGACTTCATTAAAAACGATTGCTTCTGCCCACGATTTGTCTGAGCATTATTTGGAGCAATTAATTGCTCCATTAAGAAATGCAGGCTTGGTCAAAAGTATCAGAGGAGCGTACGGAGGGTATATTTTATCAAAGGAACCATCTGAAATTTCATCAGGGGATATTATCCGTGTCCTTGAGGGACCGATCAGCCCTGTCGAGGGAATCGAGGATGAAGAACCTGCCAAGAGGGAGTTGTGGATTCGAATCCGCGATGCAGTAAAAGATGTCTTGGACAATACAACCATTGAAGATTTAGCCAGCCATACGAGCGATGGCGAATCGGATGCGTATATGTTTTATATCTAGACTGTTATTTTAAAATGGTTGTTTTTCACTGTTCATTTGGATTGTAGAGGAAAGTGCGAGCATCCTGCACCGGAAATCAACCTTACACAATATTTTTGAAAAAAGTCTATATTTAAGCTTATTGGAGTGAAAAATGGTGGAACGAATTTATTTAGATCATGCAGCTACTTCCCCGGTTCATCCAGAGGTCATCGATAAAATGATGGGCATCCTGCAGGAGCAGTATGGAAACCCTTCAAGCATACATTCATACGGGCGCGAAGCTCGAAGGATCTTGGATGAAGCGAGGATGGTCATGGCTAAAAGCATCGGTGCCAATTTTAATGAGATAATTTTTACAAGCGGCGGAACAGAGGCGGATAACATGGCAATTATCGGCGCTGCCCATGCCATGAAAGAGAAGGGGAAGCATATCATCACGTCCTCGATCGAGCATCACGCCGTCCTTCATACGTGCCAAGCATTGGAAAATGAAGGATTCAAGGTGACGTATTTGCCGGTCGATGAACATGGACTCATAAGCCTGGAAGATTTGAAATCTTCCCTCACGGATGAAACCATTGTCGTTTCCATTATATATGGGAATAATGAAGTCGGAACGATCCAGCCAATAAAGGGGATCAATGAACTCCTATATGATCATCAGGCGGTCTTTCATACGGATGCTGTACAGGCATACGGAATCGAGGACATCAATGTCAATGAATTGGGAGTCGACCTTTTGTCCGTTTCATCGCATAAAATCAATGGTCCGAAAGGCGTCGGTTTTTTATACGCAAGAGAAGGGGTTTCACTTCTTCCAAGAGCGCTTGGCGGTGAACAGGAGCGGAAACGACGTGCAGGAACAGAAAACGTCGCTTCCATTGTCGGATTTGCAGAGGCCGTCAAAATCGCGGAGGAAACGAAAGTCCAAAAGGGAGAGGCATGCCAACAATATAAACATGTTTTCTTGCAAATCTTATCTGAAAAAGGGATCGATTACAGGCTGAACGGATTTCTTGATGAGTCGCTTCCTCATGTGCTAAACTTGAGCTTTCCGGGCACAGATGTTGAAGCAATGCTGGTCAATTTAGATTTGGAAGGCATTGCGGCTTCGAGTGGTTCGGCTTGCACAGCTGGATCAATCGAGCCATCACATGTTCTTGTCGCAATGTTCGGAAATCATTCAGAACGCTTGCGAAACTCCATTCGCTATAGCTTTGGATTGAATAATACATTAGATCAAATCAAATTGGCTGCTGAAAAAACAGCTGCCATCATTCATAGATTAACCAACTAGGAAAAGGAGGTGCAGTGCATTGGAAAAAGCACCAAAAGATACACGCGTCGTCGTAGGGATGTCCGGAGGGGTGGATTCTTCCGTTGCTGCCCTTTTACTGAAGGAACAAGGCTACGATGTCATCGGCATTTTTATGAAAAACTGGGACGATACGGATGAGAATGGCGTTTGTACGGCAACCGAAGATTATAATGATGTGATCCGTGTATGCAACCAAATCGGAATCCCTTATTATGCCGTCAATTTCGAAAAGCAGTATTGGGATAAAGTATTTACCTACTTCTTAGAGGAATATAAGGCAGGCAGGACGCCGAATCCCGACGTCATGTGCAACAAGGAAATCAAGTTTAAGGCATTTCTTGAGCATGCCGTTAAATTAGGGGCGGACTACTTGGCTACTGGCCACTATGCCCAAGTGGCGTACCGTGATGGGGAATACAAAATGCTGAGGGGTCTTGATGACAATAAAGATCAAACATACTTCCTCAACCAGCTGTCACAGGATCAGCTTTCGAAGGTAATGTTCCCTATCGGCGGCCTCAATAAAAAGAGGGTAAGGGAAATTGCCAAAGAGGCGAACCTTGCCACTGCTGCAAAGAAAGACAGCACCGGTATTTGCTTTATCGGGGAAAGGAACTTCAAGGAATTCTTGAGCAATTATTTACCGGCGCAGCCCGGCAATATGGAGACTTTTGATGGCAAGGTGATGGGCAAGCATGATGGCCTCATGTATTACACGATCGGCCAGCGTCATGGCTTGGGAATCGGGGGTTCAGGAGATCCTTGGTTCGTGATCGGAAAGGATTTGGAACGAAATATCCTTTATGTCGGTCAAGGCTTCGATCACGAGGCACTCTATTCCGATTCGATTATTGCAACGAATGTAAGCTGGGTATCCAATAAGGAGCAGCCTTCAGAATTTACTTGTACAGCGAAGTTCCGCTACCGCCAGCCGGATCACCAAGTAACCGTAAGGGTGCTAGAGGATAACAAAGTCGAAGTGATCTTTGATGAACCAGTCAGGGCGGTCACGCCAGGCCAGGCAGTTGTCTTTTATAGCGGGGATGAATGCTTGGGCGGAGGCACCATCGATGAAATATTTAAGCATGCCAAAAAATTAACTTATGTAGGTTGACAGAAAAGGTCTCATCATGGAATTGTTTCCATGATGGGCCTTTTCTTTCTGTAAGGCTATTTTCGTGAAGATCGTTTTTAAAAGTTTTTTTAAAAAATAACTCATCATATGAAGTTGATTGGAGCGGAAGGTGCGAGACCCTGCAGCGAAGCGAGGAGATGTGAGGCGGATGTTCGATTAAGTTCGGCACGTCGTGTGCCAACATCATCCTGTGAGTCCCCTCGGAAAGCGAGCATCCTGAAGCGGAAATCAACCTTACACAACCTTTGTTCAATAGCAACAAACTTCACGAAAAGAGCCATCTGTGGAGTGATTGAACAGGTCCTTGACATAAGTTGACAAAGGTTATATGCGACCTGACTGACCAGCACTCATTTATGGTATACTTCGTATTAGAATATGAATGGTAAAGGCCATTTGAAAAGAGCCTTTTTATAAACGCAGAGATAATAAATTTTGAGGTGTAGTGAATTGGATAAAAATAAAGCAGGAATCGAACTTTTACAGGATGGAAAATTTGAAGAGGCGATCAAACTTTTTAATGAAGTCATCAATGAAAATCCGAAAGATCCGGTTGGGTATATTAATTTTGGCCATGTGCTGTCAACTGTCGGTGAACTGGAGCGTGCTGAAAAATTTTATCTGAGAGCAATCGAGCTTGATGAACATGCGGGAGCTGCTTACTACAGCCTGGGCAATCATTATTTTAAGGTTGAACGGCTCGAAGAAGCGACGGAAATGTTCGAAAAAGCTGTGCAAAATGGCATTGACTCCAGTGATGCCTATTTTATGCTTGGCTTATGCCTGATGCAAGCCGAGCAATTCCGCCTGGCACTTCCATATCTTCAAAGAAGCGTCGAGCTTGATGAATATGACGTCGAGGCGGGATTCCAGTATGGATTGTGTCTTTGCCAAGCGGCCCTCTACGATGAAGCCATCAAACAGTTGAAAAAAGTATTGGAGCTGGACCCTGAACATCCGGATGCTTTATACAATTTAGGAGTGGCAGTGGCAGGACACATGGATGATCCTGAAATGGCCTTGTCCTATTTTAACCAAGCACTAGAGATTCAGCCAGACCATATGCTTGCGGGCTATGGGAAGAAAATGATGGAAAAGGCAATGGAAAATCAGCAATAATAGGGGGGATATGCGGATGGATAAGCAGCATAATTTGGATTTGTTTTCCGAAGAGGAAGAGTATGTAAAAGGAAGGCATATTGTAACGATTTTCCATAATGAACAAAATCTATATTCAGTCATCCGCATCCGGGTCGATGAGTCGAATGTCCCTAACCAGGATAAGGAAGCGGTCATTACCGGCTACTTCCCCAAGATACATGAACAGGAAACTTACATGTTTTATGGCCAAATGAAAGAACATCCAAAATTTGGCCCGCAATTTCATGTCACCCATTATCAAAAGGAATTGCCTCAGACGAAAGAAGGAATCGTCAATTATCTTTCCAGTGAATTATTTAAAGGAATCGGAGTCAAAACGGCAGAAAAGATCGTTGCTGAATTAGGCGAGAATGCCATAAGCAAAATCTTGGATAACCCGTCCATCCTTGATTCAATCCCCAAGCTGCCATCGGACAAAGCCAAGGATCTATACGATGCATTGATGGAGCATCAGGGGCTGGAACAAATAATGGTGGGGTTGAACCAATTCGGATTCGGCCCCCAGCTTTCCATGAAAATATATCAGGCTTACAAAGAAAATACACTTAAAATCTTACAGGAAAATCCTTACCAGCTCGTGGAAGCTGTAGAAGGAATCGGTTTTGGCCGGGCGGATGAGTTAGGGAGTAAACTCGGTATAAAAGGAAACCACCCTGATCGCATCAAAGCAGCCATCCTGTATGTCGTCGAGCAGCAATGTATGCAGGATGGCCACGTCTATGTGGAGGCTCGTGAAGTGTTGGAGAAAGTGAAAGCTTTGTTGGAAGACAACCAGCCTGTCAAGATTGAATTTCAAGACATCTCGAATGAAGTGGTCAAATTGAATGAAGAGAGCAAGCTTATGGTCGAAGAACAGCGGCTATATCTCCCTTCCCTTTATTTTTCTGAAAAAGGACTTGTGACCAATATTCAGAGGCTCCTTGCACAGGAAGAATATGAGGACCAGTTTCCAGAGTCGGAATTCCTGCTTGCTCTGGGTGACTTGGAAGAGCGTCTTGGCGTCCAGTATGCCCCCTCGCAAAAAGAAGCCATCCAGCGTGCACTTATGTCGCCGATGCTGCTTTTAACCGGTGGCCCGGGTACAGGAAAAACGACAGTAATCAAGGGGATCGTCGAGCTTTTTGCCGAACTTCATGGATGTTCATTGGACCCTTCGCAATACAAGAAAGAAGAACCATTTCCGGTGCTTTTGGCCGCTCCAACCGGAAGGGCTGCCAAAAGAATGACAGAATCAACTGGTCTGCCAGCGGTGACCATCCATCGCTTATTGGGCTGGAATGGACAAGAAGGGTTTAATTCGGATGAAGATCATGTAATTGAAGGTAAGCTCTTGATCATCGATGAAATGTCAATGGTGGACACTTGGCTCGCACATCAACTTTTTAAGGCATTGCCGGAGCATATCCAAGTAATCATGGTGGGAGATGAGGACCAGCTTCCTTCAGTTGGGCCAGGGCAGGTATTAAAGGATCTATTGCAATCATCTGTCGTCCCGACAGTCCGGCTGGTCGATATTTACAGACAGGCTGAAGGGTCCTCGATCATCGAATTGGCGCATGAAATAAAGAAAGGATATCTTCCTCCCAGCATAGGGAAACAGCAGCCTGACCGCTCCTTCATTAAATGTCGAACTGCCCAGATTGGAGAAGTAGTTGAAAAAGTAGTTGAAAATGCCAGGAAAAAAGGATTTTCGGCGAAGGATATTCAAGTGCTTGCTCCGATGTACAGGGGGCCGGCAGGGATCGACCGTTTGAATGAATTGCTTCAACAAATTTTCAATCCCAATGAGGATTCTTCACGCAAAGAAATTTCATTTGGAAATGTAAAATATCGAATCGGGGATAAAGTCCTGCAGCTTGTCAATCAACCTGAGAGCAATGTGTTCAATGGAGATATCGGTGAGGTCATTTCGATTTTTTACGCGAAAGAAAATACCGAAAAAAAAGAAATGGTCATCGTTTCCTTCGATGGAATTGAAGTCACCTATACAAAGCAGGATTTAAATCAGATCACTCATGCTTATTGCTGCTCCATCCATAAATCCCAGGGGAGCGAGTTTCCAATCGTGATATTGCCTGTCGTGAAAAGCTATTATCGAATGCTAAGGCGGAACTTGCTATATACTGCGATTACGAGAAGCAAACAATTCCTTATATTATGCGGAGAAGAGGAAGCATTGAAAATGGGTGTCGAGCGGGAAGATGACCAAAAAAGAAGGACGACTCTTTGCAGCAGATTGCAAGCAATCGGGGCTGTACAAGATTTGAAAGAACATGAAGAGGACGGCATCGAATATCTGACGGAAGAGGCCATCCATTCAATTAATCCAATGATCGGCATGGATCATGTGACGCCATACGATTTTATGTGAATGATAAGCAGACAAAAAGGGATCAGAGAATTTACTCTGATCCCTTTTGTCATTTGTCTGGATGTGAATTTTAAATTATTGTAAAGGCTGTTTTCTCAAAGATTGCTGTTTAACGGTTAATTGATTGGAGTGGAAGGTGCGAGACTCTCACCACCTGCCCCTAGGAAGACGAGTGGAAATCAACCTTATCCATCCTAACGCCAAAAAATGAACCATTTTTATTGTTAACTAAACATTTTAACCTGTTGACATAAATCATAAATTCAAGCTATCCTTATTTTGTAAGGGTTACCTTTTAAATTTAGGCTATGTTAAAGCTTATTGTTGACAACGGCTCTATCTGGGTGTTGATTGGAGTTCTAGTCGAAGACTCCGGCGGGATACGCAGAGTTAGGGAGACCGCGGAGGCTCCCGACCCGCCTGGGGAAAGCCACAAACTGCACGGAAATCAACCGGTGTGTTTAACAGAGCCTAAATTTAAAGTTTGAACACCAAAAGGCAGAGGGAGGAAATGAAAATGGGTAAATGGAAGATGCTTGCTAAAGAGGTACTGAAAGGAAAAGAATTGAGTAATGATGAGGCTCTATCCATTTTAGAGTGCGGTAAAGAAGAAATCCTCGAATTATTGGATGGCGCCTATCAAATCCGAAGAAAATTTTACGGAAATAAAGTTAAACTCAATATGATCATTAATACAAAATCAGGATTATGCCCGGAAAACTGCGGGTATTGTTCACAGTCTATCGTATCGACCGCACCGATTGAAAAATACCGCATGATTGACAAAGAAAGCATTCTTAAAGGTGCAAAGCAAGCCGATCATTTAAATGTCGGTACATATTGCATTGTTGCGAGCGGCAGGGGACCAAGCAACAGAGAAGTGGATCATGTCGTGTCGGCAGTAAAAGAGATTAAGGAAAAATATAACCTCAAGGTTTGTGCATGCCTTGGTCTGTTGAAACCTGATCAGGCCAAGCAGTTAAAGGAAGCCGGTGTGGATCGGTATAACCATAATATTAATACATCTGAATCTCATCATGAGCAAATAACAACTTCGCATACATATCAAGACCGTGTCAATACAGTTGAAATTGCAAAGGAACATGGAATTTCACCTTGCTCTGGCATCATTGTAGGTATGAAAGAAACGCTGCAGGATGTTGTAGATATGGCAAATAGTTTGAAAGTACTCGATGCAGATTCAATACCTGTCAATTTCCTTCACGCAATCGATGGTACTCCGCTTGAAGGTGTAAATGAACTTGATCCCATTTATTGTTTGAAAGTGCTTTGTCTGATGCGTTATATAAACCCTTCGAAAGAAATAAGAATATCAGGCGGAAGGGAAATCAATTTGAGAAGCTTGCAGCCGCTTGGATTATATGCAGCAAATTCAATTTTTGTAGGGGATTATTTAACGACAGCGGGACAGGGAAGCACAAAGGACCATCAAATGCTGGAGGATATGGGATTTGAAATTGATTATGTACGAAATGAAGAGCCTGCTCTCTAGAGTGAAATGGTGTTGGAAAAGGTTACACCTAATTTTTTAAGGAATATGGCAGACAATATAAATGTTCGGAAGGTGGGGAAAATCTTTGCGAACATTTTCACTTTTGAATGGTCTGTCCGTGTTCGAGCAAACGGGGGGGATTGTCGGAACTGTATGTGATGTCATCATTACAGGTGAAGGCAATGTAACCGCTATGTTTGTAAAGGGAAGAGGCCTCATTGCGAAGAAATATCGGCTGCCGATTGATTGCATACTTGCTTTTGGTCCAGATGGATTGATGATTGAAAGTCCAGATGATTTGCAAAAACTTGATTTTCGTCTGAATGAATATACATTGTCACATCATCAAGCCCTTATTGGAAAGAGGACTTTGACCACTGAAGGTGAATGCCTTGGCGATTTGGAGGATGTATACTTTCAGGAGGCATTGGGCACAATCGTAGGGTACGAGTTGACGGATGGCTTCTTTGCGGATATCACCAAAGGAAAAAGAGTTGTCTCAACGACATGCCCTCCAATGATTGGAAAGGATGCCATCATCGTATCGTTAGATCAAATGCGAGGTGGCTTACCATATGATGAAATGCCCAAATTGCCAGAGCAAGGATATCGGAAAGATCGGCATTAACCAATATTATTGCTGGGGCTGTTTTATTGAATTATCAATTGCAAAAGGTGTCATCCATACTCATCAAGTGGAAGAGGATGGGACACTCAGTTCATTGGATGATTTATTTGATGAAGATGAACGACAACTAAGCTAGAGGAAGAGGTGCTTGTTTTGAACAAAACGATTGCCTCACTAATTGGATTTGGGGCTGGCATTGCCGCAACCGTCTATTCGCAGCGTCAAGATTACATGGACGGGAAACAATGGAAACGGATGCGCAGAAAAATGAAAAGAGCATTTAGATAAATAGGGTGAACACACTTACAGGCTGTCGATAAATTGTCGACAGCCATTTTTATTAGCGCTTATTGAAGTTTAGAGGGAATATTCTCAGAGTACACCCTGGTTCCTGCTCAGCGAAAAGCTTCTTAGAGTGATCTTATCGTTTTCAATCCTGCTGATTATTATGACTCTGCCATTTTGCTGAGAATGTGGTCCGCTATTTCCTTAATGCGTCCGTTTTCGTGGTCATAATTTAATCCAGACTTGACGATTTGAGTGCTTTTTGCCTCATAATAGTCGATTAAAGCATTCTCCAATGTTAATCCTTCACGAGCCAAATAGGCGGTGTTAAGCATTTTTTCCAACACTACTTCATCCTGCATGATCAGTATGGAAGGATTAAGTCGATGGAAAGCGCCTGCATCCATTCCCTTTAAATAAAATTCTTGAACGACATCCAGCCTTTTTTTTCTTGAATGAAGCTTTTCATTATAAAGGGACATACAGTTTCTCTTCAAGTCGTCCATATAAATAGATGATGTATAGAAAGCTGAAATTACAGCTTGTTCAAACACTTTTTGAAGACGGATTGGATAGGGAATCTCCTCATTCAGAATGGTCTCTCCGGCCTCCTCAATATAAGAAAGGCAGTAGTAGGTCAGTTCCATTACCACATCTTCCTTGGATGAAAAATAATTGTATAGGGAAGCCCTGCTGATGTTCATCAGAGTTGATAGATCTTGAATGGTCAAGGGAGTAAATCCTTTAGTGCGGACAGCATTCAAGACTTTTCCTGCGTAGATTCTTCTCATTTTCTGTTTATCCTCTGGTTCGAGCTTGCGCACATATCCCACATCCTTTCCAAGAAGGATTATATCATAATCCCGATGTGCTTATTCTGGCTGCTACAAGTTTTATTAGTTTACATATGGATAAGAGAAGAGTATGGTGAAAAACATAAACATTCTATACTAATTATATCAAAAATGTATAAAGTGTTTAGTGATCCAGCACAAATAACCGTACATTACATTGGACAAAATGAAAGACGTCATACTTAAGCTTTTGCATCCTAAATGAAAAGGAGAGGAAAGAGATGAATACAGATTTTTCAAGGATATTTATAAATGGAGAGTGGAAAAAAGGAAGCAGTTCGACTTCCATGAAAAATACGAATCCTTTTAATGGTGAGGAGCTCGTTTCCATACAAGCAGCATCCAAGGAAGACTTGGATGAAGCTTATAAAGCAGCAACGAGGGCTCAAAAACAGTGGGCAAAAGAACTTCCCCAGAATAAAAGGGCTGTACTTGAAAAAGCTGCTAATGTGATGGAAGAAAATAAAGAGGACATTCTTGCATGGTTGATGAAAGAATCAGGCAGCACCTACATGAAAGCAAGCAGTGAATTTCAGGCTTCCATGAATATCCTGAAGGAATCAACTACTTTTTCGTATCGAATGGAAGGCAAGATTCTTCCTTCCCAAACACCCGGAAAGGAAAATCGTGTTTATCGCAATCCGCTTGGGGTCATCGGGATCATCAGTCCGTGGAATTTCCCTTTCCACCTGGCCATCCGCTCCATCGCACCAGCAATCGCAACTGGAAATGCAGTTGTGCTGAAACCGGCAACGGATACACCTGTGACAGGAGGATTGATCTTCGCGAGCATTTTCGAAGCGGCCGGTCTGCCTAAAGGCCTGTTAAATGTAGTGGTAGGAAAAGGTTCTGAAATTGGCGATGATATTGTAACGCATCCAATCCCGCGTCTCATTTCATTTACAGGTTCCACTGAAGTGGGAAGGCATATCGGAGAATTGGCAGGCAAACATCTTAAGAAAACTGCATTGGAACTTGGAGGAAACAATGCGTTCATTGTCCTGGATGACGCAGATATCGATCAAGCCGTAGATTCCGCTTTATTCGGTAAATTCTACCACCAAGGCCAAATCTGTATGTCAGTGAACAGGCTTTTCATTCATAAAGATATATATGATGAATTTTCACAGAAGTTCATTGAAAAAGCTAAGAAGTTGAAGTTCGGGGATCCAACTGAAAAAGACGCCAATGTCGGTCCGTTGATCAATCGTGGACAAGTGAATCGCATATTGAAGGATATCGAGAAAAGTGTGAAGCAAGGGGCGAAAGTGATGGTCGGAGGCAAAGTAGATGGAAATGTCATCGAGCCTACCGTATTGACGGATGTCAAAAATGATATGCCGATTGCTGAAAACGAAATCTTTGGACCGATTGCTGCCCTAATTTCATTCAACAGCGACGAAGAAGCGATCGAAATGGCCAATGCCTCTCCATATGGATTAAGTGGAGCCGTCCATTCCTCGAATATTGAACACGGTACGAATGTCGCGCACCAGATCTATACAGGAATGATCCATGTGAACGACCAATCAGTAAATGATGAGCCGCATATGCCATTTGGGGGAGAAAAAGATTCCGGTCTTGGGCGTTTCAATGGAGAGTGGGTACTGGAAGAATTTACGACGCTGAAATGGGTATCTGTTCAACACACCCCCCGCAACTATGGACCGTTTATCAATAATCTGAAATAAAACACATATATATAACCTCAAGGGAGACGAGCAACATGACATATCAAAAAGTAAATGACTTTAATGAAATAGTAAGAAAACGCAGATCGATTAAAAATTACGATCCATCCGTGAAAATCAGCCATGAGGAAATGGAAGAAATCCTCGCTTTAGCAACGACCGCACCATCTTCTGTCAATATGCAGCCATGGCGCTTCCTGATAATCGAAAGCCCTGAAGGGAAAGCAACCTTGGCACCATTGGCTAAATTTAATCAAAATCAGGTGGAAACCTCTGCAGCCGTCATCGCTGTATTCGGGGATCTAAATAACTTTGAAAATGCAGAAGAGATTTACAGCAGTGCAGTGGAAAAAGGATTCATGCCCCAAGATGTCAAAGAAAATATCTTAGCGACTTTTTCCGGCTATTTTAATACCATTTCAAGAGAAGACATGAAAGACGTCGTCTTAATCGACGGCGGGCTTGTTTCCATGCAGATTATGCAGTCAGCACGTGCTCATGGCTATGATACTAATCCGATCGGCGGCTTTGAAAAAGATAAAATAGCGGAAGCTTTCGGACTGGATAAAGACCGCTACGTTCCAGTAATGCTCATTTCCATCGGAAAAGCAGGAGACAGCGGTCATCCATCTGTCCGACTGCCAATCAATAAAGTAGCACAATGGAAATAAAGAATTATAGAAGAGAGATTAATCATTATGATTATCATTCATGCCGGCTTAATAGTTTCTCCTGACGAAAAAGAGTTATTTTTAAATGAAATCCAATCCTTGATTGAAGCTTCAAGGGAGGAGAGCCGGAATATTTGGTATCAGCTCTTTCAAGATACTGAAAAGGAAAATTCCTATACAATGGTAGAACTTTGGAAAGATGGACAAGCCGTGGCTGCCCACAACGCCAGTGAACATTTCACAGCCTTCACAGGGAAAGCACAGGAATACCTTGAAGCACCGCTTTGACGTGAAAGTCTTTAACGGCGAGCAAATAGAAAGATAAATTAAGATTTCAAAACACGATTTAAGATTAGGTATTCAGCTTGTAGGGAAACGGGTATTCTGTTCCCCGCAAGCTTTTTTTCCTTGCCGAGCCTCTGATTGGATATACTGTCCGGCGATTTGGCAGACCATGACTTTGGTGAAATGAAGGAAGTCCACTGTTTTTATACAGTCATTAAAAGAAAACTTTATACTGTATATTTCTTTCTTGATAGATGAACGTTAGGAACGGTTCACCCATAACTTTCTCCATTTGGGTGACTCCTTTTTGTTTGCATGAAATACACCATCAAAAGGGAAACATAAGGGAAAGGAGGGAGCGGTATGCCCAATAAAAATGCAAAATGGCTATATCGAATTTTGTTTGTTCTCATGATTTTTTTATTGCTGTATGTTTTTTATTTATTGAAGGCATTATGGCTCCCGCTCCTTCACTTTGCATTTTTAGTTTTTCTCCCCTTTTTCATTGGTGGATTTATTGCTTATTTGCTTCATCCCCTCATAGAAAAGATCCACGAATCAGGGCTTCATCGTGGTGTTGCGATCCTGATCATTTATAGTCTCTTTTTTGGTGGAATCGCATATGGGGTATATCGTGGATTACCATTGATCATCCATCAAATAAAGGATCTTTCCAATAACCTGCCGATGCTGGCGGAAGAGTATAAACGCTGGAATGATGCGTTGGAACATTCGACTAAAAGGTGGCCGGATGGACTTCAGACGCAAATAGATGAACAGATTCAAAATTTTGAGTTATGGGTCAAGAAGTTTTTGGGCTATGTCGTTGATGTCTTGATGAAGGTCATCAACATGATCTTCATTATTGCAGTCATCCCGTTCATATCTTTCTATTTATTAAAGGATATTACGAAAGTGAAAAAAGCCTTCTGGTACATCACCCCAAGAAAGTGGAGGAAGCAGGGAATCCGCTTTTTAAGGGATGTAGATGATTCATTGGGTGGGTATATCCGCGGCCAATTCCTTGTTTGTTTGGTGATTGGAGCCATTTCGACCACTGTTCTCTGGGTCTTGGGGATCAAATATCCTGTCTTGCTGGGAATCATAATCGGCCTCACAAACGTCATTCCTTATTTTGGGCCGGTCATTGGGGCGGTTCCTGCTGTCATCATTGCAGCGTCAATTTCCGCCAAATCAATTATCTACGTATTGGTTTTGATTGTTGTGCTTCAATTCATCGAGGGTAACATCCTTTCACCCTTTATTGTGGGCAAAAGCTTGCATATGCATCCTTTATTCATCATTGGGGCATTAGTAATAGGGGGGGAAGCAGCGGGGGTAGTGGGGTTGTTGTTGGCTGTCCCGTTATTGGCTGTCTTGAAGGTCGCTCTCATCCATGCAAAAACACATTTTATGAGAACTTCTTCCCGATAGAATTGACAAATGCCCATTAACTTTCTATAATTCGACATAGATACATATCATTCAAATCAAAGAAGGATCGAGTATGTTATAGACCGCTTTCAAGAGAGGGATTTCCATGGCTGTGAGGAATTCCAGGCGAAGGATAACAGAAAGCTAATCCGGAGTACAGCTAATCACTGTCGTTTCGCCGCGTTAAGGTGTGAAAGAGATGAACGAACAATTGCAAGATGTTCGTTCATAATCAGGGTGGTACCGCGAGTGCTCTCGTCCCTGCCATGGGGATGGGGGCTTTTTGTGTTCCCAAAAATAGCTGAAAAATGAAATGCCATAAGGAGGTAATACACTTGAAACAGTTAACTGGAGCTCAAATCAGACAAATGTTTTTGGATTTCTTCAAAGAAAAGGATCATCGCGTTGAACCTAGTGCATCGCTTGTTCCACATGAAGACCCTTCCCTATTGTGGATCAATTCTGGGGTCGCAACTTTAAAGAAATACTTTGATGGCAGGGTCATTCCTGAGAATCCCAGAATCGTGAATGCACAAAAATCAATCAGGACAAACGACATCGAGAATGTAGGAAAAACAGCCCGTCATCATACTTTTTTTGAGATGCTCGGTAATTTTTCCATCGGAGAA
Source organism: Falsibacillus albus (assembly GCF_003668575.1). NCBI lineage: Bacteria > Bacillati > Bacillota > Bacilli > Caryophanales > Bacillaceae > Falsibacillus > Falsibacillus albus. Next base: position 345,816 of record NZ_RCVZ01000001.1, read on the forward strand.
TATTTCAAGGAAGAGGCAATTGAATGGGCTTGGGAATTTTTGACCAGTCCTGACTGGATTGGTTTTGAAGCAGAAAAACTTTCAGTGACGATTCATCCCGAGGACAACGAGGCTTTTGACCTTTGGAAAGAAAAGATCGGCGTGCCGGAAGAAAGAATCATTCGATTGGAAGGGAATTTCTGGGATATCGGAGAAGGGCCAAGCGGACCGAATACGGAAATCTTCTATGATCGCGGACCTGAATACGGCAATGATCCAAGCGATCCTGAGATGTATCCAGGCGGAGAGAATGATCGTTACCTGGAAATATGGAACCTTGTATTTTCTCAATTCAATCATAATCCTGATGGGTCCTATACGCCACTGCCAAAGAAAAACATTGATACAGGAATGGGATTGGAACGAATGGCATGCGTCGTTCAAAATGTTCCAACGAACTTTGATACGGATTTATTCATGCCGATCATCAAAGAAACAGAAAAACTATCAGGTGATAAATATGGGCAATCCATTGAAAAAGATATTGCTTTCAAGGTCATTGCCGATCATATAAGAACGGTTTCCTTTGCTGTAAGCGACGGTGCCTTGCCTTCAAATGAGGGACGGGGTTATGTTTTAAGGAGGCTTTTGAGAAGGGCGGTCCGTTTTGCGAAACAAATCGGCATCAACCGGCCGTTCATGTATAGCCTAGTGCCAACAGTTTCAGAAATCATGGTCGATTTCTACCCGCAGGTGAAGGAGAAAATCGATTTCATCCAAAAAGTTGTCAAAAATGAAGAAGACCGATTCCATGAAACATTGAATGAAGGGCTGGCAATCCTATCTTCTGTCATGAAGCAGGCAAAAGCTGAAGGAAAGCAGATCATCGATGGTGCAGATGTTTTCAGACTGTATGATACTTATGGATTTCCTGTGGAGCTGACGGAGGAATACGCAGAAGAAGAAGGCATGAAGGTCGATCATGAGGGCTTTGAAAATGAAATGGAAAAGCAGAGAAGCCGTGCAAGGTCAGCAAGGCAGGATGTCGACTCCATGCAAATTCAAGGCGGAGTCATCGGCGATGTAAAAGTTGAAAGCAAATTCGTTGGATATGATGTCTTGGAAACTTCTTCAATTATCGAAGTGTTATTAAAGGATGGAGAATTTGCAGAATCTGCTGCTGAAGGTGAAGATATTCAATTTATCCTTGATCGGACTCCATTCTATGCTGAAAGCGGCGGACAAATTGCCGATAAGGGGAAACTCGTCGCTGAGGGTGTGGAAGTTCAAATAAAGGATGTAAAGAAAGCACCGAATGGACAGAATCTCCATAGTGCAAAAGTGGTTTCAGGCACTCTGCAAAAAGGCCAATCGGTCAAAGCCATTGTCGATGAATCCAATCGCGGTCAAATCATCAAGAACCATACGGCGACACATTTACTCCACCAAGCATTGAAAGACGTTCTTGGCGGTCATGTCAACCAAGCTGGTTCATTGGTCGAACCGACACGGCTGCGTTTTGATTTCTCTCATTTTGGACAAATTAACGAAGATGAGCTCACTGAAATCGAAAGAATCGTCAACGAAAAAATTTGGGCAAGCATCCCTGTCAAGATTGATTTGAAGAATATTGATGAAGCTAAGGCTATGGGTGCAATGGCTTTGTTTGGTGAAAAATACGGCGATATCGTCAGGGTTGTCTCGGTCGATGACTACAGCATCGAGTTATGTGGGGGCTGCCACGTCTCAAATACATCTGTCATCGGATTGTTTAAAATCGTCTCCGAAAGTGGAATAGGTGCAGGTACCAGAAGGATTGAAGCTGTAACAGGAGAATGGGCTTATAAACAAATGAACAGTCAGCTTCAGCTTTTATCGGAAGTGGCGAACAAATTGAAAACCACTCCGAAAGATGCATCTTCAAGGATTGACAGTCTCATGGCTGAACTCAAGGAAGTACAGCGCGAGAATGAATCCTTGTCTGCAAAGCTTTCCAACATTGAAGCCGGAAGTCTGTTGGATAAAACTCAAGATGTCGAGGGAGTCAAATTCCTGGCAAGCAAAGTCCAGGCGACAGATATGAACAACTTGAGGAATATGGCAGATGAGTTAAAGCAAAAACTTGGATCAGGCATCATCTTGTTGGGAGCTGTCAATGAAGGGAAAGTCAATTTTATTGCAGGGGTTACTGATGACCTTGTCAAGAAAGGGTACCATGCCGGAAAGCTCGTCAAGGAAGTGGCTTCCATCTGTGGAGGTGGCGGCGGCGGCCGTCCAGACATGGCCCAAGCCGGTGGTAAAGATCCTCAAAAATTGGACGCAGCCATACAGTATGTGGGAGAATGGATTAAATCCGTTTAATTCCTATCCAAAGTGGTGTACAATGTAGGTAACGATTGACAATTATGACTTGGCTAAGGACAAGCATAAAGCGAGGTGCTGAAGATTGAGCTCTTTTGATAAAACAATGCGTTTTAATTTTCCGGAAGAACCTATCGAGCATGATGTCAAGGAAGTACTCATGCAAGTATATGGTGCATTGCAAGAAAAAGGGTATAACCCCATCAACCAAATCGTTGGCTATCTACTATCAGGAGATCCTGCCTATATTCCTCGGCACAAGGATGCAAGGAACATCATCCGGCGTCTTGAGCGTGACGAAATGATCGAGGAATTGGTAAAGTCGTATTTACAACATCATAAAGAGGGGTAATAAATGAGAGTAATGGGGCTTGACGTAGGCTCTAAAACAGTTGGTGTGGCAATCAGTGATGCTTTGGGTTGGACTGCCCAAGGCATCGAGACAATTGCCATTGATGAAGAAAAACAAATGTTTGGCATAGAGCGCGTGAAAGAATTAATAAGTGAATATGAAGTCGAGAAAATCGTCGTCGGGCTTCCTAAAAATATGAATAACACAATCGGTCCGCGTGGAGAAGCATCAAAGGCATATGCCCGCATGTTGGAAGAGGAATGCAGTCTGCCTGTCGTTTTATGGGATGAACGATTATCTACCATGGCGGCGGAACGCGTCCTACTTGAGGCAGATGTAAGCAGGAAAAAAAGAAAAAAAGTGATTGATAAAATGGCTGCAAGCATGATCCTGCAAGGGTTCTTGGACAGCCAAAAATAATGAGGTGACTGAAATGGAACATGGAGAAAAAAACATTACAGTAATTGACGAAGACGGCAACGAACAGCTTTGTGAAGTATTATTTACATTTGATTCTGATGAATTTCAAAAATCTTATGTCCTTTATTACCCAATGGGTGCGGAAGAGGACGATGAAGATGAAATTGAAATTCATGCTTCTGCTTTTGTCCCTGGCGACGAAGGTGAAGACGGTGAATTAAAGCCGATTGAAACAGAAGAAGAATGGGAAATGATCGAAGAAATGTTGAATACATTCTTAGATGAAGAAGAGGGACAGGAATAATCAATTTCCTTTTTCCTTAAAGCCTGCCAAGAGGATTTGTCCTTTTGGCAGGCTTTTTTTGTTGTTTTACTTTTTAAAGGAAAATGAATTGATTAGTGCGGGAGATGCGAGACTCAAAGGGGGGATCTGGTCAAGTGAGAACCCGAAGCAGAACTAGTATGCTCAACGTTAGCCCCCCCTCCCCGGAAAATGAAAACCCTGCAGCGGAAATCAACCTTTATGAAAAGAGCCTTACTGAAACAGCCTATTCTTAAAAATCAACAAAAAAGCCAACAATTCTTTGGCTAAAAAAGGAAAAATATTCATTTCGTTGAATAATACTGGACGATTGATGCGAAAAATGTAGTATAATGTACAACGTGCAAAGTTTTTGTCGATAATGTCCCGCTTAAGGGGGAGTTTAAATGGATCAGAATAAATTTAATTCAAAAGATAACGTACGGAAAAAACTGCTTGAACGTCAAGGTGAAGCAAGGACGGTCCGAAGAATTGTACTAATCGTGTGCCTAGTCCTAATACTAATCATCGGAGGGGTAGGGCTCGGAGGTTTCCTATATGTCAACTCTGCAATGAAGCCCGTCGATCCACATGATAAAACACCTAAAACCGTTAAAATTCCAATCGGTTCAAGTGTATCATCGATCGGCCACATTTTAGAAAAGAATGACATCATAAAAAGTGCGCTCGTTTTTAAATATTACGTGAAGTTCAACAATGAATCCGGATTCCAGGCAGGTGACTATGATTTGACATCTTCCATGTCCTTGAAAGACATCGTAACAAGCCTGAAAAAAGGTAAAGTGATGAAACAAGCGACATTGAAGCTTACCATTCCGGAAGGACTACAAATAGATCAGATTGCTGACATTATCGCCAAAAAGACAGGAATGAAACAAGAAGATATCCTTAAAAAACTCGATGAAAAAACGTACACAGACAAATTGATGAAAGAGCATCCGCAGCTCTTGACGAAAGAAATATATGGGAAGGACATCAAACATCCATTAGAAGGATATTTGTATCCAGCAACCTACTCTTTTTATGAGAAGAAAACAACCTTAAATGAGATCGTCGAGAAAATGCTGGATAAAACAGAGGAAACCATTACTCCTTATAAGGATGAAATGAAAGAGAAAAATGTCTCACCTCATAAATTATTGACAATGGCTTCCCTCATAGAAGAAGAAGCGACACAGAAAGCGGATCGCCACAAGATATCAAGTGTATTTTATAATCGAATAAAAGAAAAGATGCCGTTACAGACAGATCCTACAGTCCTATATGCACTTGGTAAGCATAAATCCCGTGTGCTTTACGAGGACTTGAAGAAAGACTCGCCTTATAATACGTATGTATATCCTGGGTTACCACCGGGGCCGATCGCAAGTCCCGGGGAAAGTTCGGTCGAAGCTGCTATCCATCCAGCCAAAACCGATGATCTTTACTTTCTGACAGATCCTAAAACAGGCAAGTTCTATTATTCGAAAACACTTCAAGAGCATAACAAAAATAAGGCAAAATACATTACCAACAAAAACTGATGTCCTCTTTTGTGGAAATAGATTCTAAATGGTAATGAAAAAGGAGGAAAGAAATATTCGCTTTCCTCCTTTTTTTATGCTAAAATAATACAAGTTATTTTTGATTATTAAGTCGAATTCAAACGTTCATGTTAAACGATTATCGAGCGGCAATTGATACAGAATAGAGGGTCATCTCAATGTAGAAAGCAGTCATAGTGCTTTCTTCTTTTCATGTACCTATCTTTCTGCAGGCGCTCTTTTTTCATGTAAATAAAGATTGAATCGTTTCCCTTTGTTGAAAGGAGAGAAAGATTAATTGAACAAAACCGTTGAAGCATATATCGAATCCCTCGTTCCAGCCAGACCATCGCTGCTGCTGGAAATGGAGCAATTCGCCAAAGCGAATGATATTCCCATCATGGAGCTTGTTGGAATTGAGGCCTTAATCCAAATCATGAGGGTTCAGCAGCCAAAGAAAATACTTGAAATCGGCACAGCAATCGGCTATTCGGCATTAAGGATGGCCCATGCGCTACCAGAGGCAAACATCGTTTCTATTGAAAGGGACGAGGAGCGTTTTGAAATGGCCAAAGAGTACATCAAACGGATGGGTTATACGGACAGGATCGTGGTTTTGAAAGGAGACGCCTTGGAGCAGGCTGAAAACACAGGAGCCATGGGACCCTTTGATGCCATTTTTATTGACGCGGCAAAAGGGCAATATACAAAATTCTTTGAAATATACTCAAAACAGCTGGCGGATACAGGGTGCATATATTCTGATAATGTCCTCTTCAAAGGCCTGGTCGCAGAAGCGGAAATAGAGCATAAACGAACTAGGAGTCTCGTGGCAAAGATAAAAGGGTATAATGAATGGCTAATGAATCATAGGGAATACCATACTTCCATCTTGCCTGTCGGCGATGGATTGGCAGTAAGCAAAAAAAGAGGTGAAAATCAGTGAAGAAGCCTGAATTACTTGTGACGCCTGTAAACCTGGACAACATGAAAGAATTGATTGCCGCGGGAGCGGATGCATTTGTCATAGGTGAACAAAGATATGGGCTGCGCCTGGCCGGTGAATTCAGTCGACCAGAGCTGAAAGATGCGATCGAATTGGCACATGCAAATGGAAAAAAAATATATGTCGCAATGAACGCGATATTCCATAATGAGAAAGTTGATGAACTGGCTGACTATCTTACTTTCCTAAATGGAGTTGGCGCCGATGCTGTCATCTTTGGAGATCCGGCTGTCTTGATGGCTGCACGAGAAGCAGCGCCGGAGATGCCTTTGCACTGGAATACGGAGACAACAGCAACCAATTGGTATACTTGCAACTACTGGGGGAGAAAAGGAGCGAAACGAGCTGTACTTGCCCGTGAATTAAGCATGGATGCGATCATTGAAATCAAGGAGCATGCTGAAGTGGAAATCGAAGTGCAAGTCCATGGAATGACTTGCATGTTCCAATCCAAGCGCTCATTAATTGGAAATTATTTCGAATATCAAGGGAAAGTGCTGGAAATCCAAAATCGCAAACTTGAAAAAAACATGCTCCTTCACGATAAAGAAAGAAATAATAAATATCCTATTTTTGAAGATGAGAACGGTACACACATCATGAGCCCGAATGATATGTGCATCATTGACGAGCTGCAGGACATGTTGGAAGCAGGCATTGATTCATTCAAAATTGATGGTGTACTCCAGGAGCCTTCATACATCGTAAAAGTGACTCAACTGTACCGAAAAGCCATCGATCTTTGTTCAAAAAACCTGGCCGAATATGAAAACACGAAGGACGACCTTCTCGAACAAATCGAACAAATCCAGCCAAAACACCGACCAATCGACACAGGATTCTTCTACAAAGAAACTGTGTATTAAAAGAAAAGCGCAGGCGCCTTGAACATCGACGTACAGACTGGAAGAATACTGACTGAGATAAAGGAATCTCGAAGAGCGGAGCGATTCGATGATGACTTATCGTAGGGAAGTATTCTGAAGTCTGCTAGTCGATAGGCGCCGGAGCTGGACAAAAAGAAAAGCGCAGGCGCCTTGAACATCGACGTACAGACTGGAAGAATACTGACTGAGATAAAGGAATCTCGAAGAGCGGAGCGATTCGATGATGACTTATCGTAGGGAAGTATTCTGAAGTCTGCTAGTCGATAGGCGCCGGAGCTGGACAAAAAGAAAAGCGCAGGCGCCTTGAACAGAGGCGAAGAGATTGGACTGATCTATAAGGATCAAAGGCTAAGGGCGCCAAGTCCTGTGGCAAGGCCTTTGCTAGTACATCCTGTACGTCGGAGATAAAGGAAACACAAAAGGCGAAAGCCTTTTGATGTTGACTTATCGTAAGCGTGCTGAGGGAAATCTCACAGCCTCTAGCCGCCGGAGCTGGCTTTTTCAAAGAAATCATCAATACAACTCTCTTGAAGGAGGAGTAGACAATGACTGCTCTCAAGCAGGATAAAATATCAAAATTGGTTGACGGCAGGCGGGTAATCGTAAAAAAGCCTGAACTGCTAGCGCCTGCAGGGAACTTGGAAAAATTAAAAATTGCGGTCCATTATGGAGCTGATGCAGTCTACATTGGCGGGCAAGAGTTCGGACTGCGTTCAAATGCTGGTAACTTTACACTTGAACAAATGAAAGAAGGTGTAGAGTTTGCTGAAATGTATGGGGCTAAAATCTATGTAACCACAAATATTTATGCCCATAATGAAAACATGGAAGGCCTTGAAGAATATTTGCGAGGCCTCCAGGATGCCGGGGTAGCGGGCATAATCGTCGCAGATCCTCTGATCATTGAAACATGCAAAAAAGTAGCCCCAAAAGTAGAAATTCATTTAAGCACCCAACAATCCTTATCCAATTGGAAGGCGGTTCAATTTTGGAAGGAAGAAGGGCTTGACCGCGTCGTCTTGGCAAGGGAAACTAGTGGTGAAGAAATTCAGGAAATGAAAGAAAAAGTGAATATTGAAATCGAAACCTTTATTCACGGAGCCATGTGCATAGCCTATTCCGGCCGCTGTACCTTGAGCAATCACATGACAGCACGAGATTCAAACCGTGGGGGCTGCTGCCAATCCTGCCGTTGGGACTACGATCTGTATAAAACATCAGGTGATGCAGAGAAAGCTCTGTTTTCTGGAGAAGATGCTCCTTTTGCCATGAGCCCGAAAGATTTGAAACTTGTTGAATCGATTCCGAAAATGATCGATCTCGGGATTGATAGTTTAAAAATCGAAGGCCGCATGAAATCGATCCATTATGTGGCCACAGTGGTCAGTGTGTATCGGAAAGTCATTGACGCCTATTGCGCAGATCCCGATAACTTCGTAATAAAGAAAGAATGGCTGGAAGAATTGGACAAGTGTGCAAACCGTGAAACGGCATCAGCCTTTTTTGAAGGTGTTCCTGGATTCCAAGAGCAGATGTTCGGAGTCCATGAAAAAAAACAAGCGAAAGCAGAGTTTGCTGGATTAGTGCTGTCGTATGACAATGAAAATCAAATGGTGACACTTCAGCAAAGGAATTTTTTCAAACCGGGTGATGAAGTGGAATTCTTCGGTCCTGATATTGAAAATTTCAAGCAAATCGTCGATGTGATTTGGGATGAAACAGACAATGAGCTGGATGCCGCACGTCATCCGCTGCAAATTGTAAAGTTCAAGGTTGAACGCCCGTTAAATCCTAATAACATGATGCGAAAGGAGAACTATTAGAACCATGGAGCCGCGAAAACCGATAGTTATTGGAGTGGCTGGTGGATCCGGATCCGGAAAGACCAGTGTAACAAAAGCGATTTACGATCATTTTAAAGGTCATTCCATCATGATGATTGAACAGGACTACTACTATAAGGATCAGTCCCACCTTCCATTCGAGGAAAGGCTGAAAACGAATTATGACCATCCGCTTGCATTTGATAATGATTTATTAATCGAGCATTTAAAGAGTTTATTGGAATATAAAGCGGTCGATAAGCCGGTGTATGATTATACGATTCACACAAGATCTGATGAAGTTATACATGTCGAGCCAAAAGATGTTATCATTTTAGAAGGAATCTTAGTATTAGAAGATGAAAGATTGCGCAACTTAATGGATATTAAGCTTTATGTCGATACCGATGCGGATTTGCGGATCATCAGGAGGCTCCTCCGTGATATGAAAGAAAGGGGCAGAACGATTGACTCAGTCATCGAACAATATATCAATGTCGTAAGGCCTATGCACAATCAGTTTATCGAGCCTACGAAACGGTACGCGGATATCATCATTCCAGAGGGCGGGCATAATCATGTCGCAGTCGATTTAATGGTAACAAAAATTCAAACAATTCTTGAATTAAAGTCATTTTTGTAATACGATAACATAGATAAAAATATAGTAGTGATTATCATTATTTGCTCATTCATGCGCGCCCTGATAAAGGACGCGCTCTGATTTATCCCAATGACATGATGCAAGACTACATAGTGGACCTGTTGGTTCTGAATTAAGAAGGAGTGAAGGGTTTTGAGTACAGAAAAAGTATATCCAATGACCAAAGAAGGAAAAGCAAAGCTGGAAAATGAATTAGAACAATTGAAATCCGTAAAGCGAAAAGAAGTTGTCGAGAGAATAAAAATCGCTCGAAGCTTTGGGGATCTTTCCGAAAACTCTGAGTATGATTCAGCGAAAGAAGAACAAGCTTTCGTTGAAGGCAGAATCACAACTTTGGAAAACATGATCCGTAATGCCAAAATCATCCAAGAAGATGAAATGAACTCTGATACGGTTTCCCTTGGTAAATCAGTTACATTTATCGAGCTCCCTGACGGAGAGGAAGAAACGTATACAATTGTGGGTAGTGCAGAAGCTGATCCATTTGAAGGGAAGATTTCCAATGATTCCCCGATCGCAAAAAGCCTGCTTGGCCATAAAATCAATGACAAAGTAACGGTTCAAACTCCAGGCGGAGAAATGTCCGTTAAAATAACAAACGTACAGTAATTGAACTAAAAGAGACTGGGACATTTCCCGGTCTCTTTTTTCGTGCCATCTTCGAATTGACTAATATTCACCAAATTCGTCAAAAATGATGATGAGGTGTTTTTTATATGCGGACAAAAAGGTATTATGCACTGGGCATCGGCATCGTTTTTGGCATTAGTGTACTGATCTGGAGGCTGAGCTCAATTCAACTGCTCAACACAGAAAACTATTCCAAGCATCATATTAATCTAATTGAAGAATCTGTAGCGCAGCGGACACAGGAATTGGTGCTGAATAATGGGAGGGGACAGTTTTTGGATTCCACCGGAAAGCCATTATCTTATGAAGATAAGAATGTACTTGTCCTGTTTCCCTTTTTAAAGAATACAACTTGGAAAGTCGATGAAGTCGCAAGGATTTTAAATATTTCACAAGCAGAATTGGAAGGGTCCATCCATTCAGCAACAAAACCATTTATCTATGGGGGGAAACACCCTATAGAATTAAATTCAACACAGGTGAACTCAATTAATGACTTGAAAATCCCGGGGTTATTTGCGGTGAAAAAATCTTTCGCCAGTAAAGAAAATTTAGCAGAGGACTTGATCGGATTCACCTCAAAAAATAAAAAAGTGTATAAAGAGTTATATCCCGATCGAAAAGATATTGATATTCCACCTATTGGTGCAACGGGTCTCCAAAAGACTTTCGATGAATTCCTGCTTCCGGATGGTGAGGCAAAGCTCATCTATCATGTCGATGGGGAAGGCAAACCGTTATTTGGAAATCAAGTGAAATATATCGAGCCTGCCAATCCATATTACCCGGTCAATATTCGGACAACCATCCATTCAAGTCTTCAAAAAGGAATGGAAGAAGTTCTCCGAAAGGATAATGTCCAAAAAGGAGGGGCGGTATTGCTGGATATTGAAACAGGGGATGTGTTGGCGATGGCTTCCATGCCTGATCGAAATCCGAGTGATCCTTATAAAAATCATGGGTCTGTCAATTATATGCTGACTCAGGAAACGCCTGGATCAGTGTTTAAAACGGTCGTTGCAGCTGCTGCCATCGAGAAAGGGCTGGTAACATCTGAAGAAACATTTCCTTGTGATTTAGATTTGTATGGGAAGCCTGCTAAGCGTAATCTGGGAACCTTGAATTTTGAGGAAAGCTTTTCGCAAAGCTGCAATCGCACTTTTGGAGGATTGGCCAACAGGGTGATGGACAATGATCAGGGGGCTATCGAGAGTTTTGCAGAAAAGCTCGGTCTAATCGGTGATATCGGCTGGCATGGCGATATCTATCATTTGTCTGACTTTCATCAGCTTGCAATGGATAATGGAAGGATATTTATTTCGGAGTCCAATAAAAAGGACCATAATTTTGTGGCACAAACCGGGATAGGCCAAAAAGACGTAAGCGTGACTCCGCTAGGTGTGGCAAATATGATGGCGACGATTGCGAGAGGCGGGGAGAAGAAAATGGCCAAAGTGGTTTCTGCCATAGAGTATCAAAACGGCACCAATATGATAGACTTTCCATCAAAGCAAGCAGAGGGTGAAGTGATTTCACCTTTTACAGCCATGAAGCTGCAGCAGCTTCTTCGTAAAGTCGTAACGGGCAATAAGGGGACAGGAAAGAGCTTTCAGACGCTTCCAGTGCAGGTTTCCGGAAAATCCGGTACAGCACAAACAGGCAATGGCGATTCATACAACAAATGGTTTGCAGGCTATTTTCCATATGACAAGCCTAAGTACTCACTAGTCGTTGTTAATTTAGGGGTAAAAGAGAATGAGGGGGGCATAAATCCAATTTTCTCTGATTTAGTACAAATGATATATGATCAATCCAGTAAAGGAGTGCTTGAGGCGCTTTCCAATGAGAAGAAAATGTGATAAATTCCTTCATGTAAATATAATATCATGGTATGATATTGACAATGAAATGGAGGGAAAGGCATGCCAAATGATTATAATTCATACGGCTCCCGCTCTTCAAACAGAGCGAAGCGCCGCAAAACGAATATAATATTAAATACATTGATAATTATAGTGATCATTTTGATTTTAATTGTAGGAGGCAAAATTTTTCTTGGCGGCAAAAAGGACGAGCCCCAGGAAAAAACGGCAAGTACTCACCAGAAACAAAGCGAACCCCAAGGGAAAAACAATGATAAAAGCAGCCAGGACAGCAGCAAGGATAGTGCTGATAAAGATAAAAAAGACTCAGAATCTCAAGGTGATTCCGATAAACAATCAAAAGAGGATGATCAAAAGGATCAATCTTCAGCAGATTTAGGAAAAGCGAATGAAGTACAAGATGACAGCGGTGACCCAAATGTCGAAAAGACGTACGAAAACCCTGATTGGAGCGCGGTGGGAACCGAGCAGTCAGGCGCTCACGAATCTTCATGGGACAAGGGGACCGTTGATTGGAATGAGAAAATCAAGGCCGTTTCTTACGCAACGGGACTTCCGCAAGGTGATATGACGGTTTGGTACGTTGAACACGGCAGTGATCCAGCCAAAGATGCCATCGCGACCGTAACCTCAAAGGATCAAAGCAAAATTTACCGTGTCTTCATTACATGGGAAGATGGAGCCGGCTGGAAACCGACGAAAGTTCAGCAACTGAAGCAAAATGATAAAGGATGATCCTGCCTGGATCATAGGATAAACAAAGGATGGCCCCTTGATTGGGGCCATCCTTTACTCTTATATTTGGAATTGTGAAGGCTGGTCCGGTTCAGCCTTTTTTTAGCTTAAAGTGCACCACTGCCGAATAAAATTTCCTGCCATCTGCATCCACATGCATTTGATGGCCGACATGATGCACTTGGAGCATAATGGCTTTATTATGCTCGATCTGTTCATTGATTTTCTTTTCTAGGCCAGTAAGATCTTGAGCCTCAAAAAATTCAACTTTATCTTCGATCATATCAAAATGAAAGTTCATAATCCTTCCTCCTTCTACCTATGGCTATATTTTAATGGCCCTAAGCAGTACACATCAAGAACTATTTTATTGATTGATTCCAAGAGTTATGTTAGAGTATTAACAGTTTTTAAATTAATTCATACTATACTGATAGGAATTATATAAATTAGTGGGGGAGAACATTCATGGGACGTGAATTTTTAGATTTATTCCAAGATTGGGCGGAGTCTTACGATGATTCAGTCACTGGTCATGATGCTGAATATAAAAAGGTCTTTGAATATTATGAGCAAATATTGAATACCGTTGCTGAAAAATCCTTCGGTACAGTGTTGGAATTCGGGATGGGGACAGGAAACTTGACGTTGAAGCTTATTCAAAAAGGTTTAAACGTCATTGGAGTTGAACCATCCAAGGAAATGCGGGCCATCGGTGAGAAAAAAGTAGCGGATGCTGCTGTCGTCATTGATGGGGACTTCCTTCAATTTGATATCCCTGAAAACGTTGATACAATTGTAAGCACGTATGCCTTTCATCATTTAACAGATGAAGAGAAAGAAGAGGCGTTTGCAATCTATGGCTCTTTGCTCCAAAAAGGTGGTAAAATAGTTTTTGCAGATACGATGTATGAAACGAAAGATGCGCATGATGCAGCCATTCAAAAGGCACTCGATAACCAATTTAATAATTTGGCGGAAGATCTGCAGCGAGAGTATTATACGACGATTCCAGCATTGACAGAAATTGGAGAAAAGAATGGTTTTTCCATTTCTTTCAGTCGATGCAACGAATTTGTTTGGGTGATGGAAGCAATCAAAAAATAGAAAGAGGTATCATCAATGAAGGTAGCAATTATAGGAGCAATGGAAGAAGAAGTAGCTTTATTAAGAAATGAAATAACGGATCCTGCTGTTGAAACGGCAGCAGGCTGTGAATATACGACAGGAAAAATGAACGGAGTGGATGTTGTTCTCCTTCGCTCGGGCATTGGGAAAGTGAATGCTGCGATGTCAACGGCTGTATTGTTGGAAAGGTTCAAACCTGATGCTGTGATCAATACAGGATCAGCAGGCGGCCTCAATCCTGACCTGAATGTAGGCGACGTCGTGATTTCAACTGAGGTGCGCCACCATGACGTCGATGTAACAGCCTTCGGCTATGAATATGGGCAAGTGCCGCAATTGCCTGCAGGATTTACAGCAGATGCCAAGCTTATGCAGGTTGCTGAAGATGCAGCTAAGGAAACTACGGAAGCAAAGGTTGTAAAAGGGCTGATTGCAACAGGTGACTCTTTCATGAATGATCCAGTCCGTGTCGAGTATATAAAAGGGAAATTTGTCGAATTGCAAGCAGTTGAAATGGAGGCTGCTGCGATTGCCCAAGTGGCTTATCAATTCGGTGTCCCATTTGTCGTGATTCGTTCCCTCTCGGATATCGCCGGGAAAGAATCAGATGTTTCCTTTGAGCAATTTTTAGAAAAAGCCGCATTGCATTCTGCAAACTTAGTCATGAAGATTGTATCTTCTCTGAAATAATAGGTCATATAACTAAGGGGGATGTGGAATGGATGTTTACAAAAATGTACATGAGTTGATCGGTCGCACGCCGATGATGGAAATCACTCATTTTAACATGCCGGAAGGGGTCCGGCTATTTGCGAAGCTGGAGTTTTTAAACCCTGGTGGAAGCATAAAGGATCGACTTGGGGTCGAGCTATTGCAAGAAGCGCTGAAATCAGGCAAAATTTCTCACGGTGGGACGATCATTGAGCCCACAGCAGGGAACACAGGGATCGGATTGGCGCTGGCGGCAGTCAATAGCGGTGTCAACGTGATGTTCTGTGTTCCGGAGAAATTCAGCATGGAAAAGCAAGAGCTGATGAAAGCGCTCGGGGCAGAGGTTGTTCAAACCCCCACTCATCTAGGAATGAAGGGGGCAATTGAAAGGGCTAAGCAGCTGTTGAGTGAAATCCCGAATGCTTATTGTCCACAGCAGTTTGGCAACCCGGCTAATCCCGAAACTTATTATAAGACGCTGGGGCCGGAAATCTGGAGACAGCTGGATGGACAAGTCCATATGTTCGTTGCCGGAGCTGGAACAGGCGGAACCTTCATGGGAACTGCCAATTTCCTGAAGGAGAAGGATTCCGGGATTAAGACGGTGATCGTAGAACCAGAAGGATCCATCCTTAATGGAGGAAAGTCTGGTCCTCATAAAACGGAGGGGATCGGTATGGAATTTCTTCCTGGCTATATGAATACGGATTATTTCGATGCCATCCACACAATTTCCGATGAGGATGCTTTCGAAAGAGTGAAGCAATTAGCTTCTAAGGAAGGACTGCTTGTAGGCAGTTCATCAGGGGCGGCGCTGCATGCCGCACTGCTTGAAGCAGGAAAAGCAAAAGCGGGCACAAATATAGTGACGATTTTCCCTGATTCAAGTGAACGCTATTTAAGTAAAAAAATTTATGAAGGCGGGATATAGATGCGTAAAAAAACACAATTGATCCACGGCGGGATTTCCAATGATCCTCAAACAGGTGCGGTATCCTTTCCTATTTATCAAGTAAGTACGTACAAACAAGATGGTGTAGGCAATTTTAAAGGATATGAATATTCCAGGACCGGAAATCCGACCCGAAATGCTCTGGAAGAGTTGATCAAAGATTTGGAAGGCGGCAAAGCAGGGTTTGCCTTCGGTTCCGGAATGGCCGCCATTACGGCAATCATGATGATGTTCGACAGCGGTGATCATGTGATCCTGACGGATGATGTATACGGCGGGACTTATCGCGTCATGACAAAAGTATTGAATCGCCTGGGGATTTCTTCGACATTCGTCGATACAAGCAACCCGGGCAACATTGAAAAAGAAATCCGCTCCAATACGAAGGCGGTATATATTGAAACACCGACTAATCCATTGCTGAAAGTAACGGATGTAGAAGAAGCGGCACGCATTGCAAAAAATCACGACCTATTAACGATTGTCGATAACACGTTCAGCACACCATATTGGCAAAATCCGATTGAAAATGGGGCTGATATTGTCCTGCATAGTGCAACAAAATATTTAGGCGGCCATAGTGATGTAGTAGCAGGACTTGTCGTCGTCAATTCCGAGGAACTGGCTTCAGATCTTCATTTCATCCAAAATTCAACAGGCGGAGTTTTAGGGCCGCAGGATTCATGGCTATTGATCCGTGGAATCAAAACATTGGGCGTCCGGATGGAAGAGCATGAGGAAAATACGAGAAAAATCATCGACTTCCTTCAAGAGCATCCAGCTGTTAAAAAAATCTATTACCCTGGACTTCCTTCGCATCCTAATCATGAAGTAGCGAAGAAACAAGGCAGGGGCTTTGGTGGAATGATTTCATTTGATATCGGCAGTGAGGAAAAAGCAGATCAGCTATTGAGCAAGGTCAAGTATTTTACTTTGGCAGAAAGTTTGGGAGCGGTCGAAAGCTTAATTTCTGTCCCTGCTAGAATGACCCATGCTTCCATCCCAAGAGAACGCCGCCTAGAATTAGGCATTACAGATGGATTGGTAAGGATATCAGTAGGTCTTGAAGATGCAGAAGACTTGATTGAAGATTTAAAACAAGCACTTGAAAAATAATATCTTAACTAAGAGGATGTTCTGATGAGCATCCTCTTTACTATTTTCTTCATGTCTTCCCTTTAATTACATCCTGAAAATACACATATCTATGTTACAGTATATTTATAGGTCAATAGTCACGGAAGAGGTGTAATGACATGAAGAAAATTTACGAGAAAATGATGGATTATAAGCGTTTTGCTTTTATTCTTTTAGCACTCAGTGCTTTTTTATATGCTGGCGTCGTGATCCCGGCAGCCGGCAAAACAATGGTTAAAGAATATTTATTGATGGGAAGCACTGCCGCTGTGATTATATTCGCAGGCGTATTCTTCTTCCAGTCCACCAAATTAAAGAAAATATTGGCGGAGTCAGAGGAAGGCCAGCAATTTTTATTTAAGAAATAGGCTCTGTTAAACAGCGCTGTTGATTTCCACGCAAGTCTTCGCTTTCCGCGGGCCACACAGGA
Organism: Falsibacillus albus; assembly: GCF_003668575.1. Taxonomy (NCBI): domain Bacteria; kingdom Bacillati; phylum Bacillota; class Bacilli; order Caryophanales; family Bacillaceae; genus Falsibacillus; species Falsibacillus albus. The sequence continues at coordinate 362,759 of NZ_RCVZ01000001.1, forward strand.
AGTGAGGTCGTTCGATGTTGGCCGAACTTAATCGAACATCCGCCTATTTCCTCCTCGCTTCGCTGCGGGGTCTACCTGACTCCGCTTTTCCCGCCGGAGTCTAAGGACTTGCGCTCCAATCAACAGCTTGAAACAGGCTAAAATCAACAATAAGCTTAAACATAGCCAACAAATAAAAATATCAATTTTTAGAGAAAAGGAATCGAGAGGAATTCTCGATTCCTTTTGTCATTTTCTTTACTTATAGATTTTGTTAATTGTTGTTGCTATTGAACAAAGGTTGAGTAAGGTTGATTTCTGCTACGGGATGCTCGCTTTCCGAGGAGACTCCCATCTTACCGCTCCAATCAACATATGAGGAAATTTTAAAAAATAAACAAAGAAAGAATTTAAGCATTCTAACACTGTAATGTTTTTTTGTCCGATTACCACATTCAAAACATGATTGTGTTTTTGCTAGTGAAAAGCTTTTATTTTAAAAAAATTCCAAAAAAGGGTTTACAACGAATGAATAATTGGATATACTTACCATTGTGAATAAAATCAAAAGGAGGCTGGAGAAAATGTTTGAAAGCAAATTGACACAAATACAATTTCATACTAAGTTATATTCGGCCTACCCCAAGGTATTGTTCGCATAATAATTGATCAAACATTATCATGCATATCCGACCGCAGGACGAATGTAGTTTTCTGCGGTCTTTTTGATGTTTAAAACACAAGAGGCCTGGGTCTTCTTGTGTTTTTTTGTGGATATGAATTTAGACCAATAGGAGGTGATATAAATGACATTGAATATTTTATTTATGACGGTAACGATTAAAAAACGTCAAAGATCATTCGAAGAGTTGGAGCATCAAAAATCAGTGAAGAAGTTTTACGAACAAAATCGTGATAAACATCATGAAATCTTTAGCCGTATGCTGTAATAGTATGCTTTCTAAAAATAGGAGAGGAGAATGGTACATGGCAATCATACAAGTGAAACGTCTGAATGCAATTTGGATGGAGAAAGATACAGCATAACGACCCTGGAAAAGGCGGGTGGAATTATGTCTTTGTATGTTTTACTGCTCACTGCTTATCTGAGAGTATTTGTGAAACGGTCATGATAGGCTGGGGTAGCGAAGATCTGATATTGTGTCATCATTGTTGAACAATAAAGGGTGATGTCAATAAGCCTTCATTCGATGGCTTTTGGCATCACCCTTTCTATTATCGCACAAGCTTAATCTTTTTGAAGTTTATTTCTTTTTTCTTTTTCTGCACGGTAAAATTCATGGAACATTTTCATCAGGGCCCTTTTTTCGATCCGGGATACGTAACTCCTTGAAATCCCTAATTCCTTGGCTATTTCACGCTGGGTCTTTTCTTTTTTTAAATCCAGACCGAATCGGCCGATGATTACTTCTTTTTCCCTGTCGTCAAGCACGCTGATGTATTCTTTGACTTTTTCAAGCTCCATGCTCAGCTGGATCGTGTCGATTACATCCTCTGACTCTGATTTTAGGACATCGATCAATGAAATCTCATTTCCTTCCTTATCCTGACCGATGGGATCGTGCAAGGAAACATCCTTTTTTGTCTTCTTCAAGGCGCGAAGATGCATCAGGATTTCATTTTCAATGCATCTGGCGGCATAGGTTGCCAGTTTGGTTCCTTTTCCTTCTGAGTAGCTTTCGATTGCCTTGATCAATCCAATGGTCCCGATTGAAATAAGGTCTTCGACATCTTCACCTGTGTTCTCAAATTTTTTGACGATGTGTGCGACCAATCTTAAATTATGCTCGATCAACAGATTTCTTGCCTCTTCGTTTCCTTCTGCCATCAAGCGCAAATACTTGCGTTCTTCACTGGCTGTCAGCGGCTGGGGGAAGGCGTTATTTTTCACATAGGATACTAAAAAGACGAGTTCTTTAAGAAAATACCCTAAAGCAGTAAAGATTCCGGACATTTCACTCACCCCTAATTAGGACTATTGCCTATAAATAATGCTTATGATTGGATGAGTTAGTTCGTGCAGGTCCATAAGAATCTACTTGAAATTATTTCCGGAAAAGAGGTTTGGGTAGAGGGGGGGAAAAGAAGGCATAAAAAAAGAAATTAAGGGAAATTAATAGGACGGTCCTGTTTCATTTCACTTAATTTCAAACTGGTTTTCCCTTTGCCTTCACAAGCAGGGCACGTTTTCTTTAAAAATCCCATTCTTGAAATGGTTCCTTGACCATTGCATTTCCTGCATATACCGACAACCTTCAACTATTCGACCGCCTTTCTTTTATTTATAGTTATTATTATAACATATTCTAAATTCCCAATATTGTTCAGAAATTTGATATATATATTTTATCCTATGTTACATTGGCCTATACATATTTGTCTATTTGTCATAATTTATAGTACGGAAATAGAAAGGGAGGAATATGTGTGTACGGATATCCAGGATTTTGTGGACCGGGCTATCCATTTGCCTATGGCGGAGCCCTATTTGCTCTTGGGATTGTATTGCTTGTACTGCTGCTGATTTTTGGCGGCTGGTGGTTTTTTTCAGGTTGTTTTTAAATGGTCGGGAGACGCTGGTCGTTTCCCTTTTTTGCTTGGTCGCCTTTGCGATTGACGGATCAATCATCCAGTATGAGACCCGAAACCAGCCGGAGAAGAACGGATCAGGTCTCAACCCTTACTTCCATAATTTTTGCCTCTAAGCAAGTCCCCCACTCTTCGTTCAAATTATTAGAATGTTTTTACAACTGGAGATATAATGGAAATATCATGATAAAGGGGGAATTAGATTGACAACAGATACATATTCTTTGAAATGGGATTTGGATGTTTTTTTTACGGGAGGAAGCAGCTCTCCACAGTTTTATGAGCATATGGACTCATTGGAGAAGAACCTTTCTGATTTTGAAAGGAAGATCGAAGGTTGGGATATCCCCAAGAGTGAATATGAGGTTGAACCCTTCCTGGAAATCATACATAATTTCCAATTGGTCGGAATAAAAATGAGGCAGGCGGGGGCGTTCGTAAGCTGCTTGCAGGCACAGGATACTTCTGATAAAAAGGCAGTTGAATTAAGAGGAAAGGTATCAGTGCTAAGCTCAAAATTCCAAACGGCCTTGACAAACCTCGATGACAAATTGAAGAAAATCAATGACCAAACATGGAAGGCGCTGCTTGAACAGGAGCAGCTTGAAGAATTGAGTTTTATTTTAAATGAGAGAAGAGAGGAAGCAGCCAAAAAGCTCCCTCGAGAACAAGAAGCGCTGATCAATGCATTAAGTGTTGATGGATACCATGGCTGGGGAGAAATGTATGACACCATTGTCAGTAAAATCCGCATTCCTTTCGATGGCAAGGAGTTGTCAGTCGGCCAGTCAGCAAACAAGTTTTCTGACCGTGAAAGACATGTAAGAAAAGAGGTATTCGAGAACTGGGAAACCGCTTGGGGGGAACAAGCAGAGTACCTTGCCAATACGTTGAACCACTTGGCTGGATTCCGTTTAAGCGTGTATAAGCAGCGCGGGTGGGATGAGGTATTACAAGAGCCATTGAGCTATAACCGTATGAAGAAAGAAACCCTTGATGCAATGTGGGGGGCCATTGCGGATCTTAAAGAACCGTTTGTTCAGTTTCTGGAGCGAAAAGCAAAGCTCCTTGGGGTCGATAAGCTGAGCTGGTTTGATCTTGATGCACCTGTTGGTGAAGCAGATTCGTCATACAGCTATCAAGAGGGTGCAGAGTTTATCACAAATCAATTCAGTCAATTTGGGGAAAATCTCGCAGAATTCACGAAAAATGCATTTGAGCAGCGCTGGATCGAAGCGGAAGACCGCCCTGGAAAGCGTCCAGGAGGGTTTTGCACATACTTTCCTGAGTCCAAGCAGTCAAGGATATTCATGACTTATTCGGGTACACCATCCAACGTGTCGACCCTGGCTCACGAACTTGGTCATGCTTTCCACTCTTACGCGTTAAAAGACACCCATCCATTGAATCGGAATTATGCAATGAATGTTGCCGAAACAGCTTCAACTTTTGCAGAAATGATCGTCTCCGATGCTTCGGTGAAGGAGGCAAAATCGAAGGATGAAAGGATTTCTCTGCTGGAGGACAAAATTCAAAGAAGCATTGCCTTGTTGATGAATATCCATGCACGCTTCCTTTTTGAAACCCGTTTTTATGAAGAAAGGAAAGAAGGCCTTGTCAGCCTGCAAAGGTTGAATGAGCTGATGGAAGAAGCCCAGAAGCAGGCTTATGGAAACTCACTTGAGCAATACCACCCATTATTTTGGGCATCCAAACTGCATTTCTTCATTACAGGGGTTCCATTTTATAATTTCCCATATACGTTTGGATTTTTGTTTTCACTTGGAATCTATGCAAAAGCGCTTGAAGAAGGGAAAGGCTATGAAGGGAAATACATGGCGCTGCTTCGTGACACCGGCTCAATGTCGGTCGAAGATCTTGCTGAGAAACATTTGAACGTTGATTTAACAAAAAGGGAGTTCTGGGAAAATGGGTTGAAACTATGTGTTGAGGATGTCAATGAGTTCTTAAGGTTGACGGAATGATCCGCGGATCAGTTGAGACCCCGCAGCGAAGTGAGGAGACTTACCGCCCCCCTCGAAAAGTGAAGACTTGCACGGAAATCAACAGCGGTAATTAACAAAGCCTACAATTAAAATCGGCATTAGGATTTTAATAACAATATTTGCGGAAACAGCTTTACAAATGAGCCAAAAACAAAAGACTCGTCGATTTTGACGAGTCTTTTATTTATATCTTTTTCAATGTAAAGGATGAAATCATTAGAAACGACAACGCAATAATAATGAACAAATATAAGTGCGAAGGCAGAACAGCATTAAATAGATATCCCAATGTTGCAAGACAGCCAGCTGCTGTAATAGGCAAACCTGTGAAATAGCCGTTGCTTTCCGTAATGTTGAACCTTGCTAAGCGAAAAGCACCGCAAGCGATATAGAGAACTGTGAAAAATATTCCTGGAAAACCAAAATCCTTTAAGATTCCTTGATATAATAATAGTGCCGGTGCTACACCAAAAGAAATGACATCACTCATAGAATCCAGCTGTTTGCCGAGTTCCGATTCTATGTTCAATTTTCGGGCGACCATTCCATCAAAACGATCGGTAAGCGCAGCGACGAAAATAAGTATGACACTTAAACTCAGCTGCCCCTGTGTGGCAGCAATGATGGCAAATCCACCTAGACTGAGGTTGGTCAAGGTCAAAAGGTTGGCAGTTTGTGATTTTAATTTCTTTATGGTCTGGTCAACTACATCGGATAAAAACAAATAACTCACTCCTTAATTTAAACAAAGGAACCATCTTATGATATTTATTGTATAATAATATTTTATTATAAGCCTATTATTCATAAAAGTTAAGGGGTATCAGATAATTTTGGAGGGAATATTTTGAAGTCGTTCATATATAAACGCTTGATTGAACTGACGAATGGAAGAATCACTTCCAGTCTCATAAAAAAATTTGCAGGATCAAAGTCCAGCAAATGGATCATACCATCATTTGTTGATTGGTACAAAATCAATCAAGATGAAATGCTGCTTCCATTGACTGAATACAACACCTTGCATGATTTATTCATTAGAAAACTTCAAGCCGAGGCTCGACCGATCGATCAGAATGATAAGTCTGTCGTCAGCCCTGTAGATGCAGTAGTCGAGGATATGGGGGAAATTAGTGAAGAAGCGGAAATCATCGTGAAAAATAAAAAATATTCAATCACTGATATGTTGGGCAAGGAGGAAATCAAAGGGAAGTATATTGGCGGGACGTTTCTTGTTTTATATTTAAGCCCTTCCCATTATCACCGGATACATAGCCCGGTTGACGGAATGGCGGTCCGCCAATATTCTCTTGGTCAGAAGTCGTATCCAGTCAATAAGTATGGGTTAAAATACGGTAAGGAGCCTCTATCGAAGAATTTCCGCAAAGTGACGGAAATTCGTACACAAGCCGGCCATGTCGCTGTTGTTAAAGTGGGGGCGATGTTTATAAATTCGATCGAAATGGTAAAGGATGATAATGATTGGAAAAAAGGAGAAGAAGTTGCATATTTCTCTTTTGGTTCAACGATTGTACTTTTATTTGAAAAAGGGATATTTATTCCGGAAGAGAACATTCGCATCCCTTATGATGTAAGAGTGGGGGAAAGAATCGGGAAGCTGAAATAAAGGTTCTTTTCGAAACAAAATCTTTGGGAAAAGCTCTTTTCTCAAACTTTGTTGCTTTTGCCATTAAAATAGGGTTATATATGCAATGTTGCACCTATAAAATGGCGTGATTAACGAGAAAAGAGATCCTATATTTAATGCGCTAATCATTTATTTTGGGTTAAAATCGGCAATAAGATTTTAACAACAATCTTTACGAAAACAGCTAAAATAAAAGAGTCTCTGCAATGACAGAGACTCATATATGGATAAAACGCATTTATTTACAATATATCGATTGATTGCGCTTTGAGTATTATGTTTATCTGTTAATCCTTTCAGCTGGTTCCGATCTGCAGCAGCTTTAGGATGAGACCTTAATTTTGTGAAGCAATGCACGTCTTTGAATTTCCGATTCAATGAGGCGAATAAAGTCCAGGCTTAAATTTAATTCTTTAGCTTTATAGTACGATTCGAGCAGCAATTCATCAGATAACTTTCTCATGAACGTTCACCTCCAAAAAATATAACCGTTCTTTTTTATACACCGTTGCATAAATTTAGTAAGTTACTCTTGGTATACCCTACTCTATCAGACTTAAACTATTGGAACAAGCGTTCTGTTATCCACAGGAAAAAGTGGATAAACTGTGATTAACTTGTTCATAAATATTGGAAATGTTAGTGGGACAATGTGTAAAATGTGAATAAGATTATCCACAATCATGAGATATTGTAAAATAATGTCGAAAAATATTTGGGTAATTTTTGAAATGCCCAAAAAATGAAGAATCATTTTGAAACTGGCTTAAAAATTAGTTATGATGTAAAAGTTATTATGGATAAGAGGTGTATCACTTGTTAAAAAAATTTTTGCCGAACGAGCAAGTTAAGAGTGTTTTTGATGTTCATCCAGAAGATTTGAAAAGACGCGGTATTAAAGGGATTATTACCGATTTAGATAATACGCTGGTAGAATGGGACAGACCGAATGCAACACCTAAGCTGATCGAGTGGTTTAAGAAAATGGAAGATCAAGGGATTTTGGTTACTGTCGTCTCGAACAATAATCAAAAGAGAGTGGCAGCATTTGCTGAACCTTTGAAAATCCCTTTTATTTTTCAGGCGAGAAAGCCGATGGGCAAGGCATTCAAACGTGCATTGGATGTCATGAAAATTAAGAAGGATGAAACCGTTGTGATTGGGGACCAGCTGCTGACGGATGTTCTTGGCGGCAACCGTGCCGGTTTTTATACTATTTTGGTTGTCCCGGTTGCGAAATCCGACGGTTTCTTTACAAAATTCAATCGTCAGGTAGAGCGCAGGATCATGAATTGGTTCAAAAGAAGAGGCATGATAGATTGGGAGGATGAAGCTTGAGCAATGATGTTATTCAATGTGTCGGCTGCGGCGTGGAAATTCAAACGGAAAACCCCGCTGAGTTAGGGTACGCACCGAAGTCGGCGCTGGAAAAAGAGAAAGTAATTTGTCAAAGGTGTTTTAAATTAAAGCATTATAATGAAGTGCAGGATGTTTCCTTGACAGATGATGACTTTTTAAAGATTTTGAATGAGCTGGGAAACACGGATAGTTTAATCGTGAAAGTCGTTGATATTTTTGATTTTAACGGAAGCTGGCTGCCGGGTCTTCACCGGTTCGTCGGAAAAAATCCGATTCTATTGATCGGCAATAAAGTCGATTTATTGCCGAAATCGGTGAAAAGCAATAAACTTATCCAATGGATGAAACATGAAGCAAAAGAGCTTGGGTTAAAGCCAATCGATGTGAAACTGGTCAGCGCCTCAAAAGGAATAGCGATCCAGGAAGCAGTAGATGCCATTGAAACGTATCGGAATGGCAAGGATGTATTCGTCGTTGGATGTACGAATGTCGGAAAATCGACCTTTATCAACCGAATCATCAAAGAGGTTGCAGGAGAAGAAGATATTATCACAACCTCCCATTTTCCAGGAACTACTTTGGATATGATTGAAATACCGTTGGATGATGGCCAAGCATTGATTGACACTCCAGGAATCATCAATCATCATCAAATGGCCCATTTCGTGGATAAAACAGACTTAAAGGTGATTACCCCCAAAAAGGAAATCAAACCTAGGATATTTCAGCTGAACGAGGAGCAGACATTGTTTTTTGGCGGCCTCGGAAGGTTTGATTTCCTCTCGGGAGGAAGAAAGTCATTCACATGCTATTTGGCAAATGAGTTGAACATTCACAGGACAAAACTAGAGAATGCAGACGAGCTATACAGAAAGCATGCGGGTGAAATGCTTCAACCCCCTAAAAAGGATGAGATGGAAGGATTTCCTGAGCTCGTTAGACATGAGTTTTCCATCAAAGAGGAGAAAATGGACATTGTATTTTCTGGCTTGGGCTGGGTGACGATCAATGAACCCGGAGTCAGAGTCGCTGCCCATGTACCGAAAGGTGTACAAGTTCTGTTGAGGAAGTCATTAATTTAAATTATTTCTATAGAGGCTTGCCCCGAAAGTTAAGTGCGTGCGCCTCCCGTTTTCATTGAACACTTTTTGGGAGATGCCGGGCATATCGGGGCAGCCTTTGCTTATTTCGTAAGTAGGAGGCCATTTCGAAGTCCGAGGAGGGTTATGGTGGAAAAGATTTATGGTGTAATAGGAGATCCGATACAACATTCGATGTCGCCGATTATGCATAATACAGCCTTTAGGGAATTGGGTTTGGAGGCGCATTATCACGCGTTCCATATTCGGAAAGAGTCTATAAGACGTTATATCGATGCAGTCAGGCTATTGAATATTTCAGGCTTTAACGTGACTGTTCCCCATAAAACGGAAATCATGGAGCATTTGGATCATATTGACCCGCTCGCCAACGCCATCGGAGCTGTGAATACCGTATTGAACGATAATGGAAGGTTAATAGGGTATAATACAGATGGGATGGGCTTTGTGGAAGCCATGCAGCAAGAATGGAAGCAAGACATCGTCCAAGAAAACATTTTGATTGTCGGAGCTGGTGGTGCCTCCAGGGCCATCTTCTACACATTGGCATCCATGGGTGTCCAACATATTGATATCGCAAATCGTACGAAAGAAAAAGCGCAGTCACTGATTGAAAACTGTCCTTTTACAATCCAGTCGTCTGCGTTATCAATTGAGGAAGCTGCCGGGCAATTGGAGAAATATTCAGCAGTCATTCAAACGACTTCCATCGGAATGCATCCCAATACTGAAGAAGTGCCGTTAAAGCTGGACCGGTTAAAGGCAGGCACCTTCGTATCCGATATCATATACAACCCCCTGGAAACTCTGTTTCTTTCACAGGCTAAAAAGAAAGGCGCCATCATTCAAAATGGGGTTGGAATGTTCGTAAACCAAGGCGCCGTAGCATTTAATTTATGGACAAAGAAAAATCCGAACATACAATCAATGAAAAATATTGTATTAGATAAATTAGGAGGTACACATGTTAACAGGTAAGCAAAAGAGATTTCTACGTTCAAAAGCACATCATTTAAACCCGATCTTCCAAGTAGGAAAGGGCGGGGTAAATGAAAATATGGTAAAACAAATTTCAGAAGCGCTGGAAGCTAGAGAGTTGATTAAAGTCAGCGTCCTTCAAAATTGCGAAGAAGACCGCGACACTGTCGGCGAATCTTTGAAAAAAGGCGCTGGCGCAGAACTGGTTCAAATCATCGGGAACACCATTGTCCTGTACAAGGAATCCAAAGAAAATAAACAAATACAACTTCCATAAGGATGTTTTAAAATGAAAAAGAGAGTGGGAATATTGGGAGGGACATTCAATCCTCCTCATTTGGGCCATTTAATCATTGCGAATGAAGTGTATCAGGAGTTGGAGCTGGATGAGGTAAGATTCATGCCTAATCATGAACCCCCTCATAAAAAGGAATCGGGTGTTATCTCCGGTAAACATCGCATTGAAATGCTTAGGATTGCCATTAAGGACCACCCGGCATTTTCAATCGAACCTATCGAGCTGGAACGGAAAGGGAAGTCGTTTTCGTTCGATACGATTCAGCTGCTGAAGTCCAGGGAGCCGGAAACGGAATTCTTCTTCATCATCGGTGCGGATATGATCGAATATTTACCGAAATGGCATAAAATTGAGGAGCTTATCGAGATGGTGCAGTTTGTCGGTGTGGGTCGTCCTGAATATTCCCAAGTAACCGAATACCCTGTACTGCTGATTGATATACCGGAAATCGACATATCTTCGACCGTGATACGCGGAAGGATTCAAGAGAGAAAAAGCGTTCAATATTTAGTCCCGGAACAAGTGATTTCGTATATTGAGGAGAAGAGCTTATATGAATAAGGAACGTGCCTTGCGAATTGTTAAAGAACAGATAACGGAACATAGATATCAGCATACACTCGGTGTCGTTCAAGCAGCGATAAAGCTTGCAGAGAGGTTCGGAGCCGATGTGGAAAAAGCAGAGCAGGCGGCCATTTTCCATGATTATGCCAAGTTCAGGTCAAAGGAAGAAATGCGGGATATCATTCGATCACAAAAAATGGATCCCAAGCTTTTGGATCATAATGAAGAACTCTGGCATGCACCAGTGGGGGCTTACCTGGTGAAACATGAAGCCGGAGTCGAGGATGAAGAGGTTCTTGATGCCATTCGCTTCCATACCTCAGGCAGGGTGGGAATGACACTTCTAGAAAAGGTTGTGTACCTGGCCGATTATATTGAACCTGGGCGGCATTTTCCAGGTGTGGAGGAAGTAAGGGAGATAGCAGAAAAAGATCTGGATGCCGCGCTGATTGCTTCCATTCGGAATACGATGTTATTTTTATTAAAGAAAAATCAGGCAATCTTTCCTGACACAGTCGAAACATATAATGATCTGATTTTCAATAAAGGTGGGAATATTTAATGAGCAAAGAACTTTTATATGCAGCTGTAAAAGCGGCAGATGATAAGCGGGCAGAAGACCTTGTAGTCCTAAATATGAAAGGGATATCGTTAATCGCCGATTATTTCTTGATCTGTCACGGAAACTCGGACAAACAGGTGCAGGCAATCGCCCGTGAAATCAAAGAAAAGGCACACGAAAATGGATATGATGTAAAGAGATTGGAAGGGTTTGACGATGCAAGATGGGTGCTTGTTGATTTAGGGGACATTGTGGCCCATATTTTCCATCGTGATGAAAGAAACTATTACAACCTTGAACGCTTGTGGGGGGATGCTCCACAGGAAGATATTCAAGGTGTATTGAATCAATGAGCTACAGTCGCTTTGCATATGTCTACGATTTTTTAATGAAAGATATGCCTTACAGCCAATGGATGGAATTGGTCCGGGAAAAGCAGACCCAATATGAAGTGAATGGCGATCGGGTACTTGATTTGGGTTGTGGGACTGGTGAACTATCCATTGGCCTTGCAGAAATGGGTTATGACGTAACCGGTGTTGATCTATCCGAAGATATGCTGATGGTCGCCAAGGATAAAGCAGAAAACAGCAATGTTGCAATCTCATTCTATCATCAGGATATGTCGGAAATCGAAGGCCTCGGATTGTATGACGTTATTACAATTTTTTGTGATTCGCTTTGCTATTTAACCGAGCAGGATCAAGTGCGCCGGACATTCAACAAAGCATTTGAACATCTCAAATCCGGGGGTCTCTTTCTATTCGATGTTCACTCCATATATAAAATGACCCAGATATTCATGAATCAGACGTTTGCATTAAATGATGAAGAAGTTTCTTATATTTGGAATTGCTTCCCAGGGGAAGCTCCAAATTCCGTCGAACATGATCTAACTTTTTTTGTCGAAGAAGAATCTGGTTATTATTCAAGATTTGATGAATTTCATACGCAAAGGACTTATCCGGTTATCCAACTGGAGAAATGGCTGAATGAAGAAGGCTTCCTTGTTCATGAAGTGCTAGGGGATTTCTCCGGAGCATCTTATACGGAATTAAGCGAAAGAATCTTTTTCATTTGCCAAAAGAAAACGGCGGCTTGAGATAATCAGGCCGCCGTTTTTCATTCGAAAAGGCTTTTTTCATAAGGATTGTTGTAAAATATTAATGCCGATTTTAGCGCGAAAATAGATGATTAGCGCGTTAAACATAGGATTCAGGCTCTTTTCTCGCTAATTACGCCATTTTATAGGTGGAAAATTGGATATACAACCCTATTTTAATTGCTAAAGCAACAAAGTTTGAGAAAAGAGCCTTTCTAAAAGAATGTTGTTTTTTTATGTTTTGGAAGAGGAAATCCAATGAATGTGTCGAAATAAGAAAGAAACCCTCTTTAATTTCCAAATTGGTTATAGACCCTTTCCAGATCCTCCTTGAATTTATCATGCGTCGCTTGAAATAGTTTCTCAAACACATCGTCAATTCCGTACTCAAGAATTTTTATGCCTTCCCCGGTGATGCCTCCCTTTACGCAAACCTTCTCTTGAAGCGTTGGCAGCGTGTAAAATCCTTTTTTTAGAAGCTCCCCAAGCCCAACCAGCATTTCACCAGCAAGGGTGGTCGCTGTCTCACGATCGATTTCTGTTTCATTTACCGCCCCATCAATAAACCTTTGCGTCAAGTAACTGAAGAAAGCCGGTCCGCAGCTTACGATGTCAGAAGAAACCCTCGTGATATTATCTTCAATGATAATCGGTTTCGAGATGAAAGAAAATAAATTGAAGATATATTCCTTCCATCTCCCCTCGCATTTATTTCCATATGTGATCAGTGATACACCTGCAAGAGCCCGGTTTGTAATACTGGGAATTGCCCGGACACAAGAGCAGTTTACTTTAGACTCCAGTTGCCCGACTGATACCGGGCTTGTAATGGAGACCAAACACTTTTCTTCAGAGAAAGATGAAGAGTATTTGTCCAATAATGGATATATATCATGTGGTTTTACACAAATGAAAATTAAATCAGCGTTTTTTATTGTCTCGGCAATGGACGCGGTTACCTGAAGCTCATTGAATTTTTTTTGCAGCCGCTGTGCTTTTTCAAGGGTACGGTTGGTTGCGATAATGGCTGAAGGAGAAATTGCTTTGCCTTCAATAAAGGCTTCTGTCAATATACTTCCCATATTCCCAGTCCCAATCATCCCAATTTTCAATCTGCATCCCTCCTCCGTGTTACAAAGTTACTCATAAAACCATATGACCAAATGAAAATAATTATTCATAGAAGAGGTGAGCGTGATCAAACGGTTTATTTTAGATAACAAGCAATATCTAGTCCTGATCGGAGGAATCATCTGTGTTTTGTCGGTGATTTTTTTGAAATCAATGTTGGTTCCGCTGCCGTCAGGTGAAATGGCTGATATTGGGCAAGAAAGAGCTGCACATGCAGAGAATACACCGAAAAAAGTTGGAGTGGACAATGAAAGTGAAAAATTGATCGCTGCTGATATTAAAGGTGCTGTGCAAAAACCCGGAGTTTATTTTCTGAAACAAGGGTTGCGGGTGAAGGATCTTGTTGTGAAAGCGGGAGGATTTACACCGGAGGCTGATCGGACACAAATAAATATGGCACAGATCATACAGGATGAGATGATGATTTACATTCCAGAAAAAGGCGAAGTAAAGAGCGGTGCGAATGACCCTACTGTTCAAAATCGGAAAGTAAGCATTAACAGATCTTCGGTGGAGGAATTGGAAAATCTTCCAGGTATCGGTCCAGGTAAGGCGCAGAGGATCATTGATTATCGAGCAGAAAATGGAGGGTTTAAAAAACTTGAGGATTTGAAAAACATATCGGGCATTGGTGAAAAAACTTTTGAGAAATTAAAAGAGTTCATTTCTTTATAATCAATTGAGATTCTTTGCAAAAGTAGCTAAACTAAAAAAAGATAAGGCAAAGGAGCGATGTTCAATGGAAAGGATATCATGGAATCAATATTTCATGGCTCAAAGCCAATTGTTGTCATTAAGAAGTACGTGTACAAGGCTATCGGTAGGGGCAACGATTGTCAGGGATAAACGGATAATAGCAGGCGGTTACAACGGCTCGATCGCCGGTGGTGATCATTGCATCGATCAAGGGTGTTATGTGATTGATAATCATTGTGTAAGGACCATTCATGCAGAAATGAATGCATTGCTGCAATGTGCCAAATTTGGAGTCCCGACCGCTGAAGCTGAAATTTATGTCACTCATTTTCCATGTCTTCAATGCTGTAAGGCGATCATTCAGGCCGGGATCAAAAAAATATACTATGCCAATGATTATAAGAACCACCCGTATGCAGAAGAGTTGTTTCAGCAAGCGGATGTACAAGTTGAATATGTACCATATGATATAAATTTCATTGATCCAAAGTCCGATCAAAAACGGCGGCTGGTGGAAGAGCTCATACATAGATTAGAGGCATCCAATTTGGGAGATGAAGAAGTGGCCGAAATGAAAAATGCAGCACATGCACTATTCTGAGCCTTATGCTTAAAGGGTTTTGGTTTGTATGTTTTTTAGCCTGTGCTGCAGGCGTAATGCTTTCAATTGAATTGAAATGGGCAGGGGGTCTGGCCGTCATCTGTTTGATTGTTTTTCTGAGGAAAAACCGAAGGCCATTCCTTCTGATCATACCCCCATTGATCTTTACATCATTTTATTTTGTGGGATTAAACGCCAAAAATGGCAACAGAACCATTTATCAAGAAAGTGAACAAACTTTGACCATCCATCTTTCCTCTCCCCCTGTCATAGACGGAAACCGGCTTACAGCAATAATCACGGCCAATGGGGGAGAAAAACTTCTTTTACGATACACCATCCCTTCCCTGAAAGAAAAACAGGAACTCCTTCGTCATTTTCTTCCCAGTCACAATTATGTCATGGTTGGGCAGCTTGTCCTCCCATCTGAAAATCGTAATTTCAACACCTTTAATTATCGGGATTACTTGAACGCCCGTCACATTCATTGGATTTTTCAACCGGAAATGATCGATCTCCATCATTCATCAAAACGGTCCATCAGTTTTTCAGGCATCCTCTTAACATGGAGAATACGATTGCTGAAGCATATAGATCATGATTTCAAAGAAAATACTGCATATTATTTAAAAGCGCTTCTTTTAGGAGATAAAAATGACTTTCCAGAAGAGGTGTATGACGCATTCAGAACGCTGGGCATCGTTCATCTGCTGGCGATATCAGGGCTTCACGCAGGGGTGATAGCAACTGGCTGTTTTGCCATTTTTATGCGGTTGGGCATGACAAAGGAGAGGGCGATTTTACTTCTTTCACTTTTCCTGCCGATTTATGCATTCCTCGCAGGGGGGAATCCCCCTGTCATGAGGGCGGTTTTTATGATTTTTCTGATTATGGCTTCCAGATTTCTGCCCGGAAAATATGCAATGGTTGATACAGTCAGTTTGAGTGCCGTTTTCTTCATCCTCAATGATCCGTATATCATTTTGAATACAGGCTTTCAGCTCTCCTACGCAGTCTGCTTTTCGTTGGCCTTTTCACAAAAGATTTTCTCCAGGAGCAATCATTTGATTTCCAAATTACTCCACATATCCTTTGTCTGTCAAATCGTGACCTTCCCCTTTTTGATGTACCAATTTTATCA
Source organism: Falsibacillus albus (assembly GCF_003668575.1). Classification (NCBI taxonomy): domain Bacteria; kingdom Bacillati; phylum Bacillota; class Bacilli; order Caryophanales; family Bacillaceae; genus Falsibacillus; species Falsibacillus albus. The sequence continues at coordinate 378,534 of NZ_RCVZ01000001.1, forward strand.
AGTGTCCCTCCTAGGATTCATCGTGAATGCTGTCTATGTTCCTTATTTTTCTTTCCTTGTTCTCCCCGTGTGTTTTTTAGACTTTTTTCTCTCGTACTTATCACCTCGGCTCCAACCATCTATAGACCAATCTCTATCATGGATTCTTACCATCGTGGAGCATACAGCTTTGTTTCTTGAAAAGATCCCCCATGCAGCGTTGGTCACCGGACGGCCTGGGCGATATGCGTTAATTCTTATGTTTGTACTAATGGTTCTGGGATTTAAATTTCTTGAAAGTGGAGGGTCTTATAAAAAATATTTGGTGTCAGCGGTGTTTGTGATGGCAGCAGCCATAGGAGTGAAAGGACTATCTCCTCACGGAAGCGTGACGTTCATAGATATTGGACAAGGAGACAGTATATTGATACAACTGCCTTTTCAACAAGGAACCTATTTGATCGATACCGGAGGTGAAATGGAGTTCCCGGTTGAAGAGTGGGAAAGGAGAAGCAAACATTTCTCGATAGGGAAGGATATCCTGCTGCCGACATTGAAAAGCAAAGGGATCACAAGGATAAATAAACTTATTTTGACACATAGCGACATGGATCATATCGGTACTGTATTCGATATGATGGGAGAAATAATAATAGATGAAATCATCATCTCTCCTAATTCGGATACCAAGCCCCTGATGAGGGATATTGTGCACAAGGCAATTCAAATTGGCATTCCTGTCGTTGAAGCAGAAACAGCAAAAAAATGGCAGGTAGGGGATTGTTCATTCATGCTCATTCCTCCTCCGGATAAAGTTTATGAAGGGAATAATGATTCGCTGGTTCTCCTTGCAGATATGGGCGGGCTTAAGTGGATATTCACGGGAGATCTTGAAGAAAGAGGTGAGAAGGAGCTGCTGGCACGCTATAGAATAGATGCAGACGTATTGAAGGTTGGCCATCATGGAAGTGAAACGTCTACTTCAGATGATTTTTTAGACGGGATCAGTCCCAAGATCGCAGTCATTTCCGTCGGGAAAAACAACCGCTACGGGCATCCTGACCCTTCAATCATCCAGAAATTAGAGGAAAGGCATATAAAGATATATCGAACGGATCAAATGGGGGCAATTGAATATGTATTTAAAAAGAATAAAGGAACCTTTGCCACGGTTTTTCCATAGGATGTAATATCTCAAATGAAAAAATCCATGAAAAAGGGAATCTGTTTAACAGACTCCCAGGCGCTTTCATTAGCCATTAAGAACCAATGTATTTGATCACAGTGGCAATGATGAACATAAGCGTAAAGAAACCGAATGAAACTCCAAAACCAACACCTGATTCGACCGCGTCGTTTGTTTTGGACTGCACATTTTTTTCAAACTCGTTCACAAGTACCCCTCCTATTTCCTTTTTAGTATAGACGATTCAAAAAAAAAAATCTACAATTCATCGTCCATTTTCCTATAATGACAAGAGTTGTCACCTATAGATTGGTGATGTTGGGTGACAATAAGATTAAGTTGCAATCGTCTATGGGTGAGTATCCTAGGCCTCATCTATAGACGTTCATTATAGATCCAGGGATTGGCAAACTTTGAGAGGCGGCCGATCCCTACTAAACCTTGTCAAAACCCGTCAGCTTCTTTACGATAGAGGTAAGAAAATGTGATCGGAGCGATTGGTTTGGTAATGGATGTCTGGAAAAAAATTGAACAAAAGCAATTCTCAAGAGTATATTTATTATATGGAACGGAACGTTTTTTAATCAACGAGACGAAACATAAATTGATAAATAATGCTCTGACAGAAGAGGAAATGGATTTTAATTTTGCTTCATATGATTTGGAAGAGACTCCGATCGAGACCGCGGTAGAGGATGCTGAAACATTTCCTTTCATGGGTGAACAAAGAGTGATTTTTCTACATAATCCCGTCTTTCTGACTGCTGAAAAAACGAAAGAAAAAATAGAGCATAATGTAAAGGTCCTGGAGGCTTATTTAAACGAGCCTGCCCCATACACGATATTGGTTTTTATTGCGCCTTATGAAAAATTGGATGAACGAAAAAAAATAACCAAGCTAATAAAAAAATCAGCCTCAATCGTTGAAGCGAAAAAGTTGAATGAGCATGAGTTGAAAACTTGGATTAGGACAAGGGCTTCGATAAATCAGGTTCAAATTGATGAAGATGCAATCGATATGCTTCTTGTATTGGCAGGAACCAACTTGATGCTGCTTGCAAGCGAAGTGGATAAATTATCACTTTATGCTGAAGATGAAAAGCGAATCGATCGCGAAGTGGTTGAAAAATTGACGGCAAGATCTTTGGAGCAGAATATTTTTGAGCTTGTTGAAAAAGTGGTAAGAAAAGATATTGAAGGGGCATTGAGGATCTATTATGACTTGCTCAAGCAAAATGAAGAGCCCATCAAAATATTATCCATACTTGCCGGTCAATTCAGGCTTCTTTATCAAGTGAAGGAGCTGTCTAGAAAAGGTTATGGGCAGCAGCAGATCGCGTCTTATTTGAAAGTCCATCCTTACAGGGTGAAACTTGCTGCTGGCCAGGCGAAATTATTCGAGGATAATGAGTTAAGCAGAATCATGGATTTGCTTGCAACATCAGACCTGCAAATGAAATCAGGTGGATTGAGAAAAGAAATGATCATTGAAATGTTCTTTTTTAATCTGCATACTCCGAAGGAGATTACTAAATAATGGGGAAAACTGATCCTTCTGAAAGGATCAGTTTCTTTTTTGTGGATTCCATAAAAATTGCTGAATTGGAAGCGGCAGATTTCTCTTTCACTTTCAAAAAGGCTCTATTTGATATGAAGGATGATTCACAAAAAAATCTTTATATAACAACACCCTTTGTGAAAGCAGCCTTCAAAAAAGAAGCAATAAAAAAAGCGGTCCCTTTTTAAAGGGGCCGCTTTTAATCATTATGCAGTTGCTGCGTTTAATTTTTTCATCAAACGAGCTTTTGTACGGTCTGCTGCATTTTTGTGGATGATGCCTTTTTGAGCTGCTTTATCAACATGCTTAACAGCTGTAGAAAGAAGTTCTTTCGCATTGCTGTCGTTGTTAGATACTGCTGCTTCGTATTTTTTCACAGCTGTACGCATTGCAGATTTAACAGTTGCATTTTGTGCGTTGCTCGCATTGCTTGTTTTTACGCGTTTAATTGCAGATTTAATATTTGCCATTCCCGTTCACCTCCTAATGCACGATCGAGGTTTCTATTAAAACTCGATTTCACAATCAATTCCTAAACATTAAGAACAAATGATATTTTATCAAACGGGCGTTGAGATTGCAATACTCTATAGATGAAAAACCATTTATTGAATGAACGATTTCATAGTAGGAAATGATAGTAAATATGACCAATAATGCTCAATGTAAGAGGTGAAGGAAATGGAAAAGGATCAATTGGATCTTAGCAAATACTCCGTAAGAACGGATCTTGCCCTAGAAGCGGCAGAAATGGCAAGTGCTGAACCAGCGGATAAAGCAGCGAAAAATACTTCTGATATAAAGGGCGTGATCGTCAAAGAAAGAGACAGCGATGGAATTAAAATATCCACCGTTGAGATTACACCTGAAGGGGAAAAGACTGTCGGAAAAAAGGCCGGGAATTACTTGACGATTGAGGCACAGGGAATTCGGCAAGAGGATACCGTTCTTCAACAGAAGGTCCAGGAAGTCTTTGCTAGGGAATTCAGCGGGTTTTTGAATCAAGCAGGAATTGTAAAAAATGCAAGCTGCTTGATTGTAGGGCTGGGAAATTGGAATGTCACCCCAGATGCATTAGGGCCGCAAGTCTGTGAAAATGTGATTGTCACAAGGCACCTTTTCAAGCTCCAGCCTGAAAATGTATCAGAGGGATACAGGCCGGTGAGTGCAATCGCTCCGGGAGTCATGGGTCTGACTGGGATTGAAACGAGTGATATCATTTTCGGGATTGTGAATGAATCAAAGCCTGATTTTATCATCGCAATCGATGCACTTGCTTCCAGATCCATCGAAAGGGTCAATTCGACCATTCAAATTTCTGATTCTGGAATACACCCGGGATCGGGGGTTGGAAATAAGCGGAAGGGATTGGATAAAGAAACGCTTGGAGTCCCCGTCATTGCCATCGGTGTTCCCACGGTAGTGGATGCGGTAACCATCACCAGTGATACGATCGACTATTTATTGAAGCATTTTGGCCGAGAAATTTCAGAAGGGGACAGGCCATCCAAGTCGTTAACTCCTGCCGGCATGACGTTTGGAGAAAAGAAAAAGCTGACAGAAGAGGACCTTCCGGAAGAACAGCACCGCCAAACGTTTTTAGGGATAATCGGTACATTGCAGGAAGACGAAAAACGAAAATTGATCCATGAGGTCCTCGCGCCGATCGGTCATAACTTGATGGTCACGCCGAAAGAAGTGGATGTATTCATCGAGGATATGGCAAACCTGATTTCCAATGGATTGAATGCAGCTTTGCATGAAGCGGTCAATCAAGAAAATGCGGGATATAAAACTAGATAGGATTTTACTTTCGCCGTTCTACTTTTTCTATTAAAAACATAAATTTTACTAGAAATGACTAGAAAGGGTGGAACCATGAGACCATCAAAAAATCCCGGCTATTCCATAACTGTAGACGCAGCAGCCATCATGAAAGGTTTGTTATTGTTAATATTTGCCCTTTTGTCGATTTTTTCGCTTACAGGGCTTCTGACATCGATTCAGCCCCAATATCGAATCAGTTCAAATTCGGTCAATCATGCTGCGGAAAATGTGTCAGGAGCTGCATTGTACTCGATGTTTTCCATGGAAAATACAGCATTTGCCCAAACTGAACCAAAAGCGGCCAAATGGCCATCAGCCGGCAACATGCTGATGAAGCTGGCTACCAATATCAGTTTGAAGGATCCGAGAAGCCTCCTGGGCAGGGAACTGCCGGGATTTTCGATCTTCGATAGTAAAATCCTGGTTGCCGGGAAAGGCACGAATTATACAAATATGCCCATTGAATCGATTCCTCCTGCAAAGGCATTGAATCCAGAAAATGATGCAGAACTTCAAAATACAGATTCCATCGGAGAAGTTCCATCCAGTTCGAATAGCCAGCCGCCATTGACGACGAATGGAAAACAAAAGGTGTACGTTTACTTCACCCATACGAATGAATCCTATTTGCCTTACTTAAAAGGTGTCACAGATCCTGACCTTGCATATCATTCAAAGATCAATGTCACGAAACTGGGCGATGAATTGAAAACGGATCTTGAAGATTTAGGGATCGGGACAAAGGTGGATAAAACGAATATCACTTCACTTTTGAATCATAATGGCCTTTCATATGCTAGTTCATATAAAGAATCACGGACAGTAGTTGCATCAGCAATGAATAATGATCATGATCTGCAGTATTTCATTGATATTCATCGTGATTCAAGAAGAAAAAAATATACAACAATCGGGTTAAATGGAAAAGAATATGCAAAGATTGCATTTGTGATTGGCGCAGAAAATCCAAATTATGAAAAAAACGCTAAGCTTGCAGCGGCACTTCATAAAATTATGGAAAAGAAATACCCGGGAATATCAAGAGGGCTCATTATGAAACAGGGAGCGGATACGAACGGGAAATTCAATCAGGATCTTTCCCCAAATTCGTTTTTGATTGAAGTAGGCGGAGTGGATAATACCTTTGAAGAAATGGATCGGACGATCAAAGCGTTCGCAGATGTGTTTGCAGAATATTATTGGCAGGCTGCAAAAGTTAATAGCGATCAATCAACACCACCATCAAAGCAATAAAGGGTTGATGAACATGAGAATGTTTTTATTGAAATGTGTATTGCTGGTTTCCCTGCTTTTCATTGCCGTCCTCATGGGGATGGAGAAAGCGAATGAAGGCATGCAGCATTTAAAAGGAAACGGGAGCGGAATCGAAGCCCCTTTGACGGTCAAGCAAAAGGACAACGGGGAGGTTCAGGCCAGTGTATTGGGAAAAGACCTATCCTCGTCAGATATTGAAGGGAAAAGGAAAAAGCTTGAGGAGATGAAGACATTCAACCTTTTTTCTGCGATCGGCAAAACATTGGCCGATTTGATCACCGGCTTGACTGAAAAACTGATCGATCTGGTCGCATCCTTTATTTAGGCCGTACACTATTGTTGCTTTATTAAACGCTCTTTTCGTAAGGGTTATTGCTATTCATTAAAGGTTGGATAAGGTTGATTTCCGCTGCAGGATGCTCGCTGCCGAGGGGACTCACACGAAGTGAGGTCGTTCGATGTTGGCACAAGACAAGGAAAGCTTTGACAGCGACACATCGCACGAAGAAAAATTCCTAGCATTTTTCGGGGACGTGCCGAACTTAATCGAACATCCGCCTTACATCTCCTCGCTCCGGGGTCTCACCTGTCTAGCTCCAGGGCTTAAGGGCTCGAGATATTGTGGCTCCTGGGCAAAGCCCTGCAGCTTTTCCAACTGGCCCGCTGATCCCTCCGTAGTCTCGCACCTTCAGCTCCAATCAACAACATATGATGAGTTATTTTAAGAAAAACTGTTGAAAACAACAATCTTTGAGAACAGAGCTTTATTAAAAGAGGTTTTGTTATTAAAACAGCATTCAATGAGGTGTGAGGCACGCTGATGGAGTGTGCCTTTTTTATTTGGCCCTTTGCTTCCACCGCTGACATTTCACTTTTCATTGAATCTTCCATTTCGTGCTGATATAATCAACAATAGTGTACATGTGTCGATAAAACAGGAGTGAAACAATTAATGAATCGTGAAGAAAAGTTAAAAAGACAAGAAAAAATCCGTAACTTCTCGATTATTGCGCATATCGACCATGGAAAATCAACATTGGCTGATCGAATTCTTGAAAGAACAAATGCCCTTACCTCGAGGGAAATGAAAAATCAGCTGCTTGATTCCATGGATCTTGAGCGCGAGCGTGGAATTACGATTAAATTAAATGCTGTTCAATTAACCTATAAGGCAAAGGATGGAGAAGAATATATTTTCCATTTGATTGATACACCAGGGCATGTCGATTTTACATATGAAGTGTCCAGAAGCTTGGCTGCCTGTGAAGGAGCGGTGCTTGTCGTGGATGCAGCACAGGGAATCGAAGCCCAAACCCTTGCCAATGTGTATTTGGCCCTTGACAATGACCTTGAAATCATGCCGGTCATCAACAAAATTGATTTGCCTGCCGCAGAACCTGAGCGTGTTCGCCAGGAAATCGAGGATGTCATCGGATTGGATGCCTCTGACGCCGTACTTGCTTCTGCTAAGGCTGGAATCGGGATCGAAGAGATCCTGGAGCAAGTGGTCAAAACGGTCCCTGCGCCGCAGGGGGATCCGGATGCTCCATTGAAAGCATTAATTTTTGATTCGCTATACGATTCCTATCGTGGAGTCGTTGCTTATATCCGTGTCGTTGAAGGTACGGTGAAAGTCGGCGATAAAGTCAAAATGATGGCGACAGGGAAAGAATTCGAAGTGACTGAAGTGGGCGTATTCACGCCTAAAGCGGTAATGAAGGACGAATTGACTGTCGGGGATGTCGGCTTTTTGACTGCATCTATCAAAAATGTCGGAGATACTCGCGTCGGTGATACAATCACAAGCTCGAAAAATCCAGCGGACAGCCCTCTTCCAGGCTACCGCAAATTAAATCCTATGGTTTATTGCGGCTTGTATCCGATTGATTCCGCAAAGTTCAACGATCTTCGTGAAGCGCTTGAAAAACTCGAATTGAATGATTCTGCCCTTCAATTTGAACCTGAAACTTCACAGGCGTTAGGTTTTGGTTTCCGATGCGGCTTCCTTGGACTCCTTCATATGGAGATCATCCAAGAAAGGATCGAACGGGAATTCAAGATCGATTTAATTACAACTGCACCGAGCGTTATCTATAAAGTAACCTTGACGGATGAAACTGAAATAAACGTCGACAATCCTTCCAATATGCCTGATCCGCAAAAAATCGATCGTGTGGAAGAACCTTATGTAAAAGCTACAATGATGGTTCCGAATGATTTCGTAGGACCAGTCATGGAACTATGCCAGGCAAAACGGGGCAATTTCATCGATATGCAATATATGGATGAAACAAGGGTCAACGTGATATATGAAATTCCATTGGCTGAAATTGTCTACGACTTTTTCGATCAGTTGAAATCCAATACAAAAGGCTATGCATCATTTGATTATGAGTTGATTGGATATCAACCATCAAAACTCGTGAAAATGGATATTCTTTTGAACAATGAAAAAGTGGATGCTCTTAGCTTTATTGTTCATAAAGATTTTGCTTACGAACGAGGGAAAATCATTGTAGAGAAATTAAAAGAATTAATTCCGCGCCAGCAATTTGAAGTGCCTGTCCAAGCGGCTGTCGGACAAAAAATTGTTGCTCGTTCGACCATCAAGGCGATGCGCAAAAATGTTCTGGCTAAATGCTATGGGGGAGATATATCCCGTAAACGCAAACTCTTGGAGAAGCAAAAAGAGGGTAAAAAGCGGATGAAGCAAGTCGGTTCTGTCGAAGTTCCGCAGGAAGCATTTATGGCTGTGTTGAAAATGGACGATCAAAACAACTCAAAATAATACCGGCGATAAGGGGGAGTAGCTTGGTGAAACCAAGAGAAGCTGCTCCTTTTTATTATGAAGCTGCATGTAAGGTGGAAAATCAAGATGATTAACTCTGCATATATTCACATCCCTTTCTGTCACCACATCTGTCATTATTGCGATTTCAATAAATTCTTCTTTCAAGGGCAGCCGGTGGATGAGTATTTGGATGCACTAAAAAAAGAAATGGAATTGAGCTTGGAAGCCGATCCAACACAACGCCTTCAAACTGTCTTTGTAGGAGGAGGTACTCCAACGGCTCTAAATGAAAAACAATTGGGCCAGTTGTGCTTAAATATTGAGGAGACGCTGCCATTCAGTGAAGGCGAATATACTTTTGAAGCCAATCCTGGTGATTTAACGTTGGAAAAGTTGAAGCTGTTGAAATCATTTGGAGTCAATCGATTAAGTTACGGCGTCCAGTCCTTCAATGATGAACTTCTCAAAAAAATCGGGAGGTCCCACCAGGCTAAGGACGTGTATCATTCCATCGATAACGCACAGAAAGCAGGCTTTGAAAACATCAGCATCGATTTGATCTACAGTCTGCCCGGGCAAACAATGGGGGATTTTGAAGCGACCATAGATGAAGCCCTTCAGTTTCAGCTTCCTCATTACTCGGGATACTCGTTGATTGTAGAACCCAAAACCGTCTTCTACAACTTGATGCAAAAAGGAAAGCTGAATCTGCCGACGGAAGATGCTGAGGCGGGCATGTACGAGCTTCTGATGGAAAAAATGGATCAACATGGATTGAAGCAATATGAAATCAGCAATTTTTCTAAATCCGGCTATGAAAGCAGACATAATCTCGTGTACTGGAATAATGAAGAATACTATGGATTTGGTGCCGGCGCGCACAGCTATGTCAATGGGTGGAGGAAAGCTAACTTTGGACCTCTAAAAAAATATATGGGGCCGATCCTTGAGGGGAATCTTCCATTTATCGAAGAACATTTAGTCTCTGATGCTGAAAGAATGGAAGAAGAGATCTTTCTAGGTCTTAGAAAAGTGGAAGGTGTATCTTTAAGCAAATTTGAACAAAAATATGGACAAAAGCTTTTAGACGTATTTAAGACCCCGATAGAGGAAATGCTGGAGAAACAAATGTTGGAAGTGAACGCGAGCCACCTTCGCCTGACAAAAAAAGGCCGTTTTCTAGGCAATGAAGTTTTCCAGGCATTTTTGGGGGTAATCTAAATCATTGACATCATTTTCGCATTTTGATAATTTATTATTAGAATTAGCACTCGACATTTCAGAGTGCTAACAGAGGTGATGTTTGTTGCTTACGGATCGACAATTATTCATATTGCAAGTAATCGTAGATGATTTTATTCGATCAGCACAACCTGTCGGCTCTCGTTCCCTTTCCAAGAAAGAGGAAATAACATTCAGTTCTGCAACGATTCGAAATGAAATGGCGGACTTGGAGGACCTGGGTTTTATTGAGAAGACCCATACCTCATCAGGAAGGGTGCCGTCAGAGAAAGGCTACAGGTTTTATGTGGATCATCTTTTATCGCCGCAAAAACTTAATTCAAAGGATATTGGGATCATCCGTTCAATTTTTGCAGAAAAAATATACGAGATGGAAAAAATCGTTCAAAATTCCGCAAAGATATTATCGGAACTAACCAATTATACTTCCATTGTATTGGGGCCGGAATTAAAAGAGAATCGTTTAAAGAAGCTGCAAATTGTCCCTTTGAATTCTGAAACTGCAATCGCGATCATCGTTACCGATACTGGCCATGTGGAAAATAGGATGTTCAACATCCCAACGGGCTTGGACTCTGGTGGTATAGAAAAAATGGTCAATATTTTGAATGACAGACTGATGGGAATCCCTTTAGTCGATTTGAAAGATAAGATTTATAAGGAAGTTGCCCATATTTTAAAGCAGCACATTCAAAACTATGATTCCATTTTGGAAACAATCGGTGATACTTTGAGCGTTCAAAAGCATGAAAAAATCTTTTTCGGCGGCAAAACGAATATGCTCAATCAGCCGGAATTCAATGATGTTCAAAAGGTGCGCTCCATCTTAAACATGATTGAACAGGAACAAGGGCTTTATGAGTTGTTCAAAAAGACTCCTAAAGGGATCCATGTAAAAATCGGAAAAGAAAATCAAAATATAACAACTGAAAATGTAAGCATAATAACGGCTACTTATTCCATGGGGGATGAGCAGCTTGGAAAAATCGCTATCCTTGGTCCGACAAGAATGGAATATTCACGGGTTATCAGCCTACTGGATTTCTTGACGCATGATATGTCCCAGGCACTCACAAAGCTGTATCAAAGCGAATGATTGTGGACATATTGATAGAGATAATTACAGGCTGATTTCAGTGGTTGAAACAAAAGCTCTCTTAAGAAAAAGGTGCCTTGTTAGCTCTGGTTAACAGCACCAATGGAGCGAATTTCCGCAGAAATCAGCTATGTTTTTGTATCCCCTTCATTGTGGGCTTGGACAGTTTTAAAGTATTTTAAGGAGGTGAAGACAATGGCAGAAAACAACAAACATACAGAAGAGATGAATGAAAACGCAGAGGCGGTTGAAGAGATCTTTGATGAAACCGGAGCAGTTGAATCAACTGAGGAAACCATTTCTGAAGATGTTTCCGTAGAAGGTGCTTCAGAACTCGAGGAACTTCAACAAAAGCTTGAAGAATCCGAAAATCGTTATGTAAGACTGCGTGCAGATTTTGAAAACTTCCGTCGCCGAGTGAATTTGGATAAAGAGGCGAGTGAAAAATATAGAGCGCAAAGCTTGGTCTCGGACCTGCTTCCAGCCATTGACAACTTTGAACGCGCGCTGCAAATGGCGCCAGAGGATGAGAAGTCTAAATCTTTATTGCAAGGAATGGAAATGGTTTACAGAAGCTTGTTGGATGCTTTGAAAAAAGAAGGGGTGGAAGTAATCGAATCAGTGGGCAACGAATTTGATCCCCATCTACACCAAGCTGTTATGCAAGTCGAGGATTCAGAAGCCGGCTCAAACGTGGTGGTTGAAGAATTCCAAAAAGGGTATAAATTGAAAGATCGTGTAATCCGGCCGTCAATGGTCAAGGTCAGTCAATAAATACAATACATATTGAAACAAGGAGGAAAACAGCAATGAGCAAAATTATCGGTATTGACTTAGGTACAACAAACTCATGCGTAGCCGTTCTTGAGGGCGGGGAAGCAAAAGTAATTCCCAATCCGGAAGGAAATCGTACGACACCTTCCGTTGTTTCATTCAAAAATGGCGAGCGCCAAGTAGGTGAAGTGGCAAAGCGTCAAGCAATTACAAATCCTAACACAATCATTTCCGTCAAAAGACATATGGGTACAGACCATAAAATCGAAGCGGAAGGAAAAGACTACACTCCACAAGAAATTTCTGCGATGATCCTTCAATATTTGAAGTCATATGCTGAAGATTATTTAGGAGAAAAAGTAGAAAAAGCAGTCATTACAGTACCAGCGTATTTCAATGATGCTGAGCGCCAGGCTACAAAAGATGCGGGTAAAATTGCAGGATTGGAAGTTGAACGGATCATCAACGAACCAACTGCTGCGGCATTGGCATATGGTATGGATAAAACAGATGAAGATCAAACAATTTTAGTTTATGACCTAGGCGGAGGTACATTTGACGTATCCATCCTGGAGCTTGGCGATGGAGTATTCGAAGTACGCTCAACTGCTGGGGATAATCGTCTTGGCGGAGATGACTTCGACCAAGTCATCATCGACTATTTGGTTCAAGAATTCAAAAAGGAAAATGGCATTGATCTTTCCAAAGATAAAATGGCGCTTCAACGCTTGAAGGATGCAGCAGAAAAAGCAAAAAAAGATCTTTCTGGTGTAACATCCACTCAAATTTCCCTGCCATTCATCACTGCAGGTGAAGCAGGTCCATTGCATTTGGAAATCAATTTGACTCGCGCTAAGTTTGACGAGATTTCTGCAAGCTTGGTCGAGAGAACAATGGGGCCAACTCGCCAAGCCCTCAAGGATGCAGGCATGTCTCCATCTGATATTGATAAAGTAATCCTTGTCGGCGGATCTACCCGTATCCCGGCAGTACAAGATGCCATCAAGAAAGAAGTAGGAAAAGATCCCCATAAAGGCGTCAACCCTGATGAAGTAGTTGCGATGGGTGCAGCGATCCAAGGTGGAGTCCTCACCGGAGATGTAAAAGATGTAGTCTTACTGGACGTAACTCCGTTATCATTGGGAATCGAAACGATGGGTGCCGTATTCACAAAACTGATCGAACGCAATACGACGATCCCGACTTCAAAATCACAAGTATTCTCGACTGCTGCAGACAATCAAACAGCTGTAGACATTCACGTACTTCAAGGTGAGCGTCCGATGGCATCCGACAATAAAACGCTTGGCCGTTTCCAATTGTCTGATATTCCTCCAGCTCCTCGTGGAGTGCCGCAAATCGAAGTCAAATTTGATATCGACAAAAACGGTATCGTGAATGTCAGCGCCAAAGATCTTGGCACAGGCAAAGAACAAAACATCACCATCAAATCTTCTTCCGGACTTTCCGAGGATGAAGTAGAACGCATGGTTAAAGAAGCTGAAGAAAATGCTGACGCAGATAAAAAACGCAAAGAAGAAGTAGAACTAAAAAATGAAGCGGATCAATTAGTTTTCCAAACTGAAAAAACGTTGAAAGACCTTGAAGGCAAGGTGGAAGAAGAAGAAGTCAAAAAAGCAGAAGCTGCCAAGGAAGAATTGAAAGCAGCAATCGAAAAGAATGATTTAGAAGAAATCCGCCAAAAGAAAGATGCACTACAAGAAATTGTTCAAAATCTTTCCATGAAGCTTTACGAAGAAGCCCAAAAACAGGCTGAAGCACAGCAAGGTGCAAACGGAGGCCAAGAAGGCGGAAAAGATGATGTCGTGGACGCTGAATATGAAGAAGTAAATGACGACAAATAATCATTATTAAACAAAATCGTTGAACGATAAAGTCAAAGTCAGGTCATTCTTGGCTTTGGCTTTTTCTTTGAGAGATTTTTGCAGGGGGAATCCCTTTTATTCTTGCAAGACATTTTACCACAATGTTAAAATAATCTTTATGTGAATCGAGTCGGGAGTGTGTTTTATGAGTAAACGGGACTTTTATGATGTATTGGGGCTCTCAAAGGGAGCCAGTAAAGATGAAATAAAAAAAGCATATAGAAAGCTTTCAAAAAAATACCATCCGGATATCAACCAGGAAGCTGATGCAGCTGAAAAATTTAAAGAAATCAAAGAAGCCTATGAGGTATTGTCAGACGATCAAAAACGTGCGCATTATGATCAGTTTGGACATACTGATCCAAATCAAGGCTTCGGTGGTTTCGGTGGATCGGACTTTGGCGGCGGCGGGTTCGGCGGCTTTGAAGATATTTTCAATACATTCTTTGGCGGCGGCGGTTCCAGAAGGCGTGATCCAAATGCACCTAGACAAGGAGCCGATCTCCAATATACGATGACACTATCTTTCGAAGATGCGGTATTCGGCAAGGAAACCGACATTGAAATTCCTAGGGAAGAAACTTGCGAAACGTGTCATGGGTCTGGTGCCAAGCCTGGAACTAAGCCTGAAACATGTTCACACTGCCAAGGAACAGGGCAGCTGAATGAGGAGCAGAATACACCATTTGGACGAATCGTCAATCGCAGGGTCTGCCATTACTGCCAGGGAACAGGGAAACAGATTAAAGATAAATGTTCGACATGCGGTGGAGCCGGAAAAGTGAAAAAACGCAGAAAAATCAATGTGAAGATCCCGGCTGGCATCGATGATGGTCAACAGCTGCGTGTCACTGGCCAAGGAGAACCAGGAGTAAATGGAGGTCCTTCAGGAGATCTTTATGTAGTCTTCCATGTTCGTTCCCATGAATTCTTTGAACGCGATGGTGATGACATTTATTGCGAAATGCCAATTACCTTCGTTCAATCCGCATTGGGAGATGAAATTGAAGTACCTACGCTGCATGGCAAAGTGAAGTTGAAGGTTCCTGCAGGGACACAGACAGGCACGCGTTTCAGATTGAAAGGCAAAGGAGTGCCGAATGTACGAGGCTATGGCGTTGGAGATCAGCATATCAAGGTCAAAGTAGTGACACCGACGAAAATGAACGAAAAACAGAAACAGCTTTTGAGAGAATTTGCTGACCTCAGTGGTCAAGTTTTGGATGAACATCAGGAGAGTTTCTTTGACAAAGTAAAACGAGCTTTTAAAGGTGAATAAATAACGGGAACGGAGTTGGTAGATGCATGAAATGGTCAGAAATCAGCATACACACTACGAATGAGGCCATTGAACCTATTTCAAATATTCTTCACGAGGCAGGCGCGAGCGGTGTAGTCATAGAGGATCCTTTCGAATTGGAGAAAGAAAGGGAAGATCAATTCGGTGAAATCTATCAACTCAATCCTGGAGATTACCCTGAAGAAGGGGTCATTGTAAAAGCTTATTTGCCAGTCAACAGCTTTCTTGGCGAGACGGTGGAAGAAATAAAACAAGCGATTACGAATTTGGTGAAATTCAATATCGATATCGGTTTGAATCAGGTTACAATCAGCGAGGTCAATGAAGAGGAATGGGCCACTGCTTGGAAAAAGTACTATAATCCTGTGAAGATTTCAAAAAAATTCACAATCGTCCCTACTTGGGAAGACTATCAGCCAGTCAACAGTGACGAGCTCATAATCGAACTTGACCCTGGGATGGCTTTTGGGACGGGAACCCATCCAACAACGGTTATGTGCATTCAAGCGTTGGAAAGGACTGTGAAAAAAGGAGATTTCGTCATTGATGTCGGAACGGGCTCCGGCGTCTTGAGCATTGCTGCGGCAATGCTGGGGGCATCCGAAGTGAAAGCGTTGGATTTAGACGAAGTTGCGGTAAATGCAGCAAGATTGAATACGAAATTGAACAAGGTGCATGATGTCGTTTCTGTAACACAAAATAACCTGCTCAATGAAATGGAATTACAAGCAGATGTTGTCGTGGCAAATATTCTCGCTGAAGTTATTCTGCTCTTCACAAACGATGCAGCAAAGAATTTGAAAAAAGGCGGATATTTTATTGCTTCAGGCATCATCCAGCAAAAAAAACAACAAGTAAAAGATGCTATCATCGAAGCTGGGTTATCGATCGAGGAAACGATGCTTATGGAAGATTGGGTAGCGATCATTGCTAAAAAGAATTAAGTTAAATATTTTCAGGGGTGACTTTGATGCAGCGGTATTTTCTCGATGAACCATATAGAGGTGAAGGGCCGATCACTTTGGAAGGTGAGCATTTTCACCATATTTCCAGGGTGATGAGAATGAAAGAGGGAGATGCATTTTATACTGTGTTTCCCAATCGTGATGCTGCAAAGGCAGTGATTGAAAATATTACAAATGACCAGGTCATTGCATCCATTGTAGAATGGGAGAAAGGGACCAATGAGCTCCCCGTCGATGTGACAATAGCGAGCGGATTGCCAAAAGGGGATAAATTAGAGCTTATCATTCAAAAAGGGACCGAACTCGGTGCAGCGGAATTTGTCCCTTTTATGGCAGATCGCTCCATTGTGAAATTGGACGAAAAAAAAGCCGGGAAAAAGACGGAGAGATGGAACAAGATAGCGTTGGAAGCTGCAGAGCAATCACATCGTCATTCAGTTCCTCTCGTCCATTCCCCTGTCTCGTTCAAGCTGCTTCTTGATATGAGCAAGAAATTTGACTATAAGGTCGTAGCTTACGAAGAAGAAGGAAAAAAAGGCGAGAAATCGAACTTTGCCAAGTTTCTTACTGAAATGGACCAGGGCAAAAATGTCATGATCGTCTTTGGGCCGGAAGGTGGCCTGAGCGACAAAGAGATAACAGTATTTGAATCCAATGGATTTACCGTATGTGGTTTGGGACCAAGGATATTAAGAACGGAAACGGCGCCTTTATATGCATTATCAGCCATTTCTTATCAATTTGAGTTATTGAGGTGAAAAAAATGCCATCAGTTGCATTCCATACACTTGGATGTAAAGTGAATCATTATGAAACTGAAGCTATTTGGCAGTTGTTTAAATCTAGAGGGTACGAGCGTGTTGAATTTGAATCAACATCCGATGTTTATGTCATCAATACTTGTACCGTTACAAATACCGGCGATAAAAAAAGTCGTCAGGTCATTCGAAGGGCTATCCGTAAAAATCCTGATGCAGTCATTTGCGTTACTGGATGCTATGCACAGACTTCCCCTGCAGAAATCATGGCCATTCCCGGGGTTGATGTAGTGGTCGGGACTCAAGACCGGGTGAAAATGCTTGACTATATCGAGCAATATAAAGAAGAACGTCAGCCCATCAATGGTGTCGGCAATATCATGAAAAACCGTGTTTATGAAGAGTTGGATGTCCCTGCTTTCACAGACCGAACAAGAGCATCCTTGAAAATTCAGGAAGGCTGCAACAATTTCTGTACTTTCTGCATCATTCCATGGGCTCGCGGGCTGATGAGATCTCGTGATCCCAAGGAAGTAGTTCGCCAAGCTCAACAGCTGGTTGATGCAGGCTATAAAGAGATCGTCTTGACCGGCATCCATACTGGCGGATATGGGGAAGATATGAAGGATTATAATCTTGCCCAGCTTTTAAGGGATATCGAGAAAAATGTAAAAGGCGTCAAACGCCTGCGCATTTCATCGATCGAAGCAAGCCAATTGTCGGATGAAGTAATCGAGGTCATCGATCAATCGAATATTGTGGTACGGCACTTGCACGTCCCCCTTCAATCAGGCTCCAATACAGTTTTAAAACGGATGCGGAGAAAATATACGATGGAGTTCTTTGGTGAGAGGTTAAATATGCTCAAAAAGGCACTCCCTGGCCTTGCAGTTACATCCGATGTGATTGTAGGATTCCCAGGTGAAACAGAAGAAGAGTTCATGGAAACCTATAATTTCATCAAGGAACATAAATTTTCTGAGCTGCATGTATTCCCTTATTCCAAAAGAACGGGAACCCCAGCAGCAAGAATGGATGATCAAGTCGATGAAGAAATCAAAAACGAACGCGTTCATCGTCTGATTAACTTGTCAGATCAGCTCGCAAAGGAATATGCTTCACAATTTGAAGATGAAGTTCTTGAGGTCATACCTGAAGAGCCATTTAAAGAAGATGGAAGCGAAGATTTATACGTCGGCTACACAGATAATTATTTGAAGGTCGTATTCCCTGCTTCCGAAGATATGATCGGCAAGCTTGTAAAGGTGAAAATCACGAAGGCAGGATATCCTTATAACGAGGGACAATTCGTGAGAGTGATGGAAGACCATCATATTGAAGACGAAGAAAGTCATGCTGTTTAGTCATATATTAAAGAGGCTGGGACAAAAATGTTTTAGTCGAAGAAAACCCGAACTATAATCCGAAATCTTTCCATGAAATTCGGATTCGTTCGGGTTTTTCATATTAAAACGTGTTTGTTGTCATCAGCATAATCTAGGTGTTGATTGGAGCGGAAGGTGCGAGATTCCGTAGGGATTAGCGGGCAGGGTGAGACCACGCAGCGCAAATAAACATTGTACCGACTTTGATGAATAGCAACAAAACTTGCGAGAAGAGCCTTCAAAAAAACCTTTCAAACTAAATCCTTCATAAAAAATCTTCAATGGATAAAAATAATATCGAATTTCTTCGAGAAGAATGATATATTAAAGAGGTACGTACAACCGAAAGGAGATTTTTATAATGACTCAAAATATTGCAGGAATGATTGATCATACACATTTAAAGCCAGAGGCAACAAAAGACCAGATTGAAAAGCTGTGCCTTGAAGCAAAAGAATACAAATTCGCATCTGTATGTGTAAATCCTACATGGGTAAGCACAGCATATGAAATTTTAAAAGATACAGATGTAAAGGTTTGCACTGTTATCGGTTTCCCTCTTGGTGCGAATACACCTGAAACGAAAGCATTCGAAACAAAGGATGCAATTGCGAACGGTGCTACTGAAGTGGATATGGTCATTAATATCGGAGCATTAAAAGATGGAAATGACGAATTGGTGGAAAAAGATATACGTGCAGTGGTCGAAGCTTCTAAAGGTAAGGCTTTATCAAAAGTCATCATTGAAACATGTTTGTTGAGCGATGAAGAAAAAGTCCGTGCATGTGAATTATCCGTAAAAGCTGGAGCGGACTATGTGAAAACATCCACTGGTTTTTCTACAGGCGGTTCAACTCCTGAAGATGTTGCACTTATGAGAAAAACTGTTGGTCCCGATATCGGTGTGAAAGCATCCGGAGGAGTAAGAAGCGTAGAAGATGCAGAAAATGTAATCAATGCTGGTGCGACTCGAATCGGTGCAAGCGCAGGCGTGAAAATCGTACAAGGCTTGACAAGCGACTCAGATTATTAATATGATACAAGCTGTTCCACAAACGTTTTTGTTTGCAAGGAACAGCTTTTTTTATTTTTCAATGAACCTTCATGATCAGCCTTCCGAATTTCTCTGCAAAAGGTAAAACCAACAAAGAACAAACAAGATTGTAAATGACGCTGGCATGCGCCAATTGCATGGAAGGGGTTGTTGTAAAAGAAGAGGATATTTCTCCAAGGAGATGAATCATGGGATAAAACAATATTGCTCCCCCGACATTCAGCCATATATGAGCATAGGCTGTCCGCTTCGCCTCTTTATTTGCGCCTACAGCTGCAATCAATCCGGTAATGCATGTTCCAATATTCGCTCCGATCATAAAAGCAATCCCAGATTCCAGGGGAACAATGCCTGCCTGCAAAAAGCTCATCATCATACCTGTTGTAGCTGTACTCGACTGAACGATGGCCGTCAGGATGATACCGAATAACATTGAATATAAAAGATGACGATTCATCAATGAAAAGCCGCTTTGAACAAACTTGTACCCAAACAGGGGCTGGGCAAGCCATTCAAAGCCTCTCATTGCAGTAAAAATCATCCCCAATCCAACCAATACCCATCCAAGACTTTTTAATTTTGGCTGTTTCATCGCCAGAAGGCACGCACCAGCAATAATCGAAGGGATAATGAAAGCATCGATTGGAAACGAAATGAATTCCAATGTGAAAGTAGTCCCGATGTTGGTGCCTAATATAATCCCGATCGACTGGGGAAAGGTCAGGATCCCAGCTGAGACGAATCCGACGGTCATCACCATCACCGCTGAGCTGCTGTGCAAAATACCAGTAGCGACCGTTCCTGCCGCCATGCCTTTTAATGGGGAGGCTGTAAAGGAATGCATCCAGCCTTTTAATTGTTTCCCGGAGAGGTTATATAATCCGATCCTCATCCACGTCATGCCAAGAATAAAACAAACGATGAGCAAACAAAACAGGACAACAAGCATGATCATCACTCCTCCATTCATTTTATGGGGGAATTTTCATGGACATGCCAACTAAAAAGAGGAATTATCCTGTAAAATGTTGACCAATTTATTTCGATATATTATAATTGCAAAGTACATGATTGTTCGTATTGAGTAAAAGTAATTTTGACGGACAAGATGCTGCAAGTATCTTAAATACGATTCTTGCACGTTCTAAGAGGCACATGTCCTCTAAAAGACCATGTACGTGTAGTGTGTTCGGAGGGAGGGAAAGAGAGATGTCAAAAACAGTTGTTCGTAAAAACGAATCGCTTGAAGATGCTCTTCGTCGCTTCAAACGCTCAGTTTCTAAAACAGGAACTTTACAAGAGTACAGAAAGCGCGAATTTTATGAAAAGCCAAGCGTAAAACGCAAGAAAAAGTCTGAAGCTGCCAGAAAACGTAAGTGGTAAGAGAGGGTGTAGTTATGAGTCTTCTCGAACGTTTAAATGAAGATATGAAACAAGCGATGAAGAATAAGGAAAAAGATAAGCTCTCCGTCATTAGGATGATTAAGGCGGCATTGCAGAATGAAGCGATCAAACTTGGTAAACAAGAGTTGACGGAAGACGAAGAGTTGACAGTTCTTTCTCGCGAAGTCAAGCAACGCAAAGACTCCCTTCTGGAATTTGAGAACGCCGGTCGTGAAGATTTGGCGGAAAAAGTTCGCACGGAAATAACTTACGTTGAAATATACATGCCAAAGCAGCTCTCAGAGGAAGAAGTACGTCAATTAGTGGAAGAAACCATTAAGGAAGTAAATGCTTCTTC
This sequence comes from Falsibacillus albus, assembly GCF_003668575.1. Taxonomy (NCBI): domain Bacteria; kingdom Bacillati; phylum Bacillota; class Bacilli; order Caryophanales; family Bacillaceae; genus Falsibacillus; species Falsibacillus albus. Next base: position 399,351 of record NZ_RCVZ01000001.1, read on the forward strand.
TAAGGCTGAAATGGGTAAAGTGATGAGTGCCTTAATGCCTAAAGTTAAAGGCAAAGCAGATGGGTCACTCGTGAGCAAACTTGTTCAACAACTTTTAACTTAACATAACTATCAAAAGAGTCGTGGATGATGCTCCGCGGCTCTTTTCTCTTTTTTTCTTTTTTTATTCGAAAATGAAACTATTGTTGAACATAAACGTACATATATTTACCAAAGCTAATTGAGAGAGGGGGGCAAGAATGCGGACTCTTAAATATTTCTTTGCCATGACTGCGTTTCTGATTCTAGCTGGGGTACTTCCGCAGCATGGTCTTAGTAAAACGGACAATAAAGGAGTCTATGTCATACCGATTGAAGGCGAAATTGAAAAAGGATTGACCTCTTTTCTGACAAGGGCGATCCATGAGGCTGAAACCAATCACGCTGATCTCATTATTTTTGATATCGATACACCAGGCGGATCTGTAGAGTCGGCATCGGAAATTGGTAAATTGATTAAAGGCACAGCCGTGAAAAAAACCATTGCATTTGTAGATTCAAGGGCATTGTCTGCCGGTTCTTATATTTCACTGAACGCCAATGAAATATATATGGTCCCAAACGCGACAATGGGCGCATCAGCCATCATCGATCAAAAAGGCAACGCAGCCGGAAAAAAAGCAGAAAGCTATTGGAGGGCTGCAATGAAAAGTGCAGCAGAGCAAAACGGAAGAAATCCTTTGTATGCGGTGGCAATGGCGGATGAAAGTGTTGATTTGCCTAAATATGATGCGGGTAAGGGGGAGCTTTTGACCCTTACGGCCCAGCAGGCAGAAGAGGTGAAGTATTCCGAGGGGACCGTCAAGAATCTGGATGGACTGCTTAAGGAAGTTGGTTTTGCTAATGCAAAAGTTCACCATGTAGACGTAAGCTTTGCCGAAAAATTCGCCCGTTTTTTAACTAATCCGATTGTCGTCCCCATTCTTTTAACTGTTGCAAGCCTTGGTCTTGTCATTGAATTATACTCTCCTGGATTTGGGATTCCAGGTACGATGGGGATTGTATCCTTGGTGCTGTTTTTCTATGGGCATCTGGTAGCGGGACTTGCAGGATACGAATCGATCGTCTTGTTTATCATAGGAATCGTTCTCATTGTACTCGAATTTTTCCTTCCAGGTGCCGTTGCGGGGATATTGGGCATCGCGGCAGTGCTTGGAAGCTTATTTTTAGCATCTGGGAATGTGAAATATATGGGTATATCAATTTTGATAGCAATCACGATTACGATTATCGGAATGGTTGTGATGGTCAAAGTGTTTGGGAAAAAAATGAAGCTCTTCAAGAAAATCATTCTCTCGGATTCCACGAATACAGAAAGCGGATATGTTTCCAATGTCAATCGACTTGAACTGATCGGCCGCATCGGATTAACAAAAACACCTTTGCGTCCTTCCGGAACGATCATGATCGATGATGAAAGGATCGATGCAGTGAGTGAGGGCGGCTATATCGGCAAAGATGTCAGTGTAATCGTCATGAAAGTAGAAGGATCTCGGATAATCGTTAGAGAAACATTACAAAAAGAATCGCCCGCATCCCGTGATGGGTAAATGACACCATGGTATGAAAAGCTTTTTTTGAAAGGCTTTGTTAATGCTTATTGTTGATATAAGCTCTCTCCAGCTGTTGATTGGAGTGCAAGTCGAAGACTCCGGCCCGCCTGCGGAAAGAGAAGACTTGCGTGGAAATCAACAGCGGTGTTTAACAGATTCTTTTGAAAAGAAAAAAATTAGAGGAGGAGAAAAATGGTCATGGACGCTAGTATGATTTTAATCTTATTGGCTATTGCTGTAGGAATTATTGTTTTAGCAATTCTGTTTACATTTGTTCCCGTGATGCTATGGATTTCGGCATTGGCAGCAGGGGTGAAGATAAGCATTTTCACATTAATCGGAATGAGGCTTCGACGCGTTATACCAAACCGAGTAATCAATCCGTTGATCAAAGCTTCCAAGGCAGGGATCAATGTTACAATCAATCAATTGGAAAGCCATTATCTGGCCGGGGGGAATGTCGACCGGGTTGTAAATGCTTTGATTGCGGCACATCGTGCAAATATTGAACTTTCTTTCGAAAGATGCGCAGCGATTGATCTCGCAGGACGTAATGTACTGGAAGCCGTTCAGATGAGTGTAAATCCTAAAGTGATCGAAACTCCGTTTATTGCAGGGGTTGCCATGAATGGGATTGAAGTGAAAGCAAAAGCAAGAATCACCGTACGAGCCAATATCGAGAGGCTGGTAGGGGGGGCAGGAGAAGAAACGGTCATTGCCCGGGTAGGTGAAGGTATAGTAAGTACGATCGGTTCTTCTGATAACCACAAAAAGGTGCTTGAAAATCCAGATCTGATTTCACAAACAGTTTTAACGAAAGGATTGGATGCCGGGACCGCTTTTGAAATACTTTCAATCGATATTGCGGATGTTGATATCGGCAAGAATATCGGTGCCGAGCTACAAACAGAGCAGGCTGAAGCAGATAAAAATATCGCTCAGGCAAAGGCTGAGGAACGTCGGGCTATGGCTGTAGCAAGTGAACAGGAAATGAAAGCGCGTGTGCAAGAGATGCGGGCTAAAGTGGTTGAAGCTGAAGCGAAAGTGCCGTTGGCCATGGCAGAGGCGCTGCGTTCAGGCAATATAGGTGTTATGGATTATATGAACTTTAAAAACATCGATGCTGACACAGACATGAGAGGCTCCATTGGGAAAATGACCGGGGACAAAAAAGATAAGAATACAGATTCGAACAACTGAGTGATCTGAAGGGAGGGCTTTAAACATGGAAGGATTATTGATCCCGATCATCATAGGGGTGATTGGGTGGCTGTTTAAGATTAAATCGAACAATGACGATCATGGACAAAAACATAAAAACAAAGCTCGCAATTCCAAGACCCTCCCTCAAAGTAAAGAAAAAAGCGGCAGGATGGGTACCGAGAGAGGAAGGGGACCCAGGGAAAGTTCCAGAAGCGCCTCCAAAAAAGCAAGAGAAGATTATTATCAAAAAAAATCACAGGCTGATCCTCATATGAGGATCGCTGGAAAAAACGAGGAAGTAAAAACGCATCATGAGGATGTTCATTATGAAAGTAAAAGGACAGATGAGGAAATACTTAGCAAAAAAGATATCTTGAATGGAATCATCATGGCAGAGGTTTTAGGGCCTCCCAGGGCGAAGAAGCCATTCAGGAAATGATGTGCAGTAAAAGATGTCAGAGTGTGATTGTTTTTTAAAAATTTGTGCTGAACCCCCGTATTTTCTCATACATATGAGAGGAAAGGGGGTTCTTTTTTATGGCTAATAACATGGTTCAAAGGGTTCGAAATTGGATGACTAAAAAAATGGACCTGCCGGAAGATGTCATGATGGACCTTCCCCGTATCACCATGATCGGGCAAATACATATCTATATTGAAAATCATCGAGGGCTGCTTGCCTTCTCAGATAAAGAAGTAAGGCTTCTTCTGAAGCAAGGGCAGTTGCTCATTAAGGGACAAACCTTTGTCATTAAAACAATTCTCCCGGAAGAAATCATGCTTCAAGGAAAAATCAATGAAGTTTTGTATTTGGAAGAATAGGAGGAAGGACGTTGAAAAATCATTGGGTTACGTTTTTTGGCGGTGCGGTGAGGGTGAAGGTTGAAGGGACAGGCTTGGAAAGATTCATCAACAAATTGACCCGATCACATTTAATCATATGGAATTTAAAAAGGCATGGCACTCAGACCATTACATTCATGATGGCATTGAAGGATATCCATAAACTAAGGTCTGTGAAGAAGTCGACAGATTGTAAAATCACTTTCCTAAGAGGGGAAGGGGTCCCGTTTCTTTGGAAAAGGACATTGAAGAATGCTGGGTTTTTATTTGGGATCATTCTCTTTTTCCTTCTTATCACCCTATTATCCAATGTGGTTTGGAGAATAGATATCAAGGGGGCATCACCGCAGACTGAGCACAAAATCAGGAAAGAGCTTGATCGGATCGGTGTTCAAGTCGGGAAGCTTCAATTTTTCGTGAGAGACGTGGATTCAATCCAAAAAGAATTAACGGATAATCTGAAGAATATCACATGGGTAGGTGTGGATTTAAAGGGGGCAACCTACCATTTTCAAGTAGTGGAAAAAAATGAGCCAAAGCCGGGTGAAAATACAGGTTATCAAAATTTAATCGCAAAGAAAAAGGCTGTTATTGTTGATATGTATGTCGAAGAAGGGCAATCGATGGTCCACGTTAACGATTATGTTCAAAAGGGACAGACACTCGTTTCTGGGATCATCGGAAAAGATAAAACATCCAAGGCTGTAGCCTCCAAAGGTGAGATCTGGGGGGAGACATGGTATAAAAGTCAGGTGGAAGTCCCGATCACCTCCCAATTCAGTGTGTTGACTGGAGATGAAATAAAAAGACACAGCCTGAAATTTTGGGGATGGCGAGTACCGATATGGGGATTCGGGAAAAATAATATGAAAGATTTCGAAAAGGATGAACAAATTCATACAGTGAAATTTTTGAAATGGGAAATGCCGATAAGCTATATTCAGACCATCATAAGGGAGAAGGAAACAGGGACGAGGACCTATTCTGAAGAAGAAGCGATCAAGGCAGGAAAGATTCTCGCATTAAATGATTTAAAATCAAAGCTCGATAATGATGCAAAAATTAAAGGTGAAAAAGTTTTGCATGAAAAAGTGGAGAATGGTAAAGTAAAGTTATCAATTTATTTCCAAGTGATTGAAAATATAGCTGTTGGACAACCGATCATCCAAGGAGACTAGCGAATGACAGAAGAATTAAAACAAATGAACCTTCAACTAGATAATCCTAATGAAGCCATTGCTTTGTTCGGCGCTTCAGATGCTCATCTAAAATTAATCGAGGAACAATTGCAAGTTTCAATCGTGACAAGGGGAGAGGATATTTTTGTTTCTGGAGAAGAAACGAAGGTAGCCCTTGTGAATGAATTGATTCAGCAATTATTAATTGTGATTCGAAAAGGAATCAACATTGGGCAGCGCGATGTCCTATATGCAATTGAATTGGGGCAAAAAGGCATTGTCGAAACCTTTCCGGACCTTTATGAAGAAGAAATCACAAAAAATGCAAAAGGAAAGCCGATCCGGGTGAAAACACTCGGACAGAGACACTATATTTCAGCCATCCGTAAAAATGATCTGGTTTTTGGAATCGGTCCTGCAGGTACAGGGAAAACGTATTTGGCAGTGGTGATGGCAGTGCATGCATTGAAAAATGGGGAAGTAAAGAAAATCATCCTGACAAGGCCAGCGGTAGAGGCCGGTGAGAGCCTCGGGTTTTTGCCAGGCGATTTAAAAGAAAAAGTCGATCCATACTTAAGACCGCTTTATGATGCGCTGCACGATATACTTGGCGCAGAGCATACCCAGCGCTTGATTGAACGGGGAACAATTGAGATTGCCCCTCTTGCATATATGCGTGGAAGAACCCTTGATGACGCATTCGTCATCTTGGATGAGGCACAGAACACGACACAGGCACAGATGAAAATGTTTCTAACCCGATTGGGGTTTGATTCCAAGATGGTCATTACAGGCGATCGCTCACAAGTCGACCTTCCTAAAGGGGCTAAGTCAGGCCTTGTCATCGCCGAAAGTATCTTGAATGGCATAAAGGGAATTTCTTTTATCCATCTTGAACAAAGCGACGTGGTCCGCCATCCGCTTGTTTCTCGAATCATCCAAGCCTATGACGTCCATGAATCATAGACAATTGTCAAAGCCTTTCTTTATTATGCTGTTAATCTCAGCAAGATAAGGAAAGGCTTTTTATTAGGCTCTTTTCTCATACTTTGTTGTGCAATGGCTAATAAAGGAGAATTGTTTATACAAAATTTTTACTTTTAAATAGCGTATATAGGGAGAAAAGAGCTGGAAAACTTTCATTCAACGAACAAATTAGCTTTTTACGTTAAAATCGGTATTAGAATTTCAACACTAATCTTTACGAAAACAGCCTTTTATTAAGACGAAGGTTTTGTAAAATATACTAACGATCAACCATGCATAACCGGAAATATTTTTGCGGATGAAATTATTAGAAAAAACTGTTATCATTTTACATAAGGCTGTACGAGCTGACTGCTCTGAACCAGTCATGTAGGCACTATCAAAAATGTCAACCTATCTATGGTGATAGGGGAGGATTCTTATGCAGGAAATAATCGGGAAAATACGGAACATTTTAAGCCTAAAGTTGTTCACAAGTTTAATTTTCATTGCTTTGGCCTTATTAATTTATGGCGTATTGTATAGCAATGTAAAGCCGGAGACTTATGATATTGAACTCTTTTCGGTAGCACAGAAGAATATATACTCTCCCAAAACCGTCATTGATGAACAGAAAACGAATATGGAGCGGGACAAGGCTGCTGATGATGTTGGGAATGTATATGAATTCAAAAAAGAAGTCGGCCAGAACAGAATCGCCCTAATCTCTTCCATTTTCGACTTCATCGATGATGTGAAGCAGGATGCCCAAAAATCAATGAAGTCCCCTGATCCAAGTGATGAGGCCGGCCAGTCATCTGAAATGTCTTTGCAGGACCAACTGCAATCTTTAAAGTCAAAACTCACAAAAAATGCGACTGAAGACATTACAAAATACATACCGGATTCTGTTTTCCTTGCGCTTCTTCAAGCGAACACTCAGGATTTGTCACGAGTGAAAAGTGTAGTGATCAATCAAATCGGATCAGTCATGGGTCAGAAAATCAAGGAAGAAGATGTCCAAAGCTTGAGGCAGGTTCTTGAACAAAGGATCAAGTCATTGAGTTTTTCCGAGGAAATAAAGAATGCTGCCATTGAATTAGGAAAATATGCAATCGTTCCCAATGATTTGTATAGCCCGGACCTGACAGAAGAGAGAAAACAGCAAGCAAGGGACAGCATCGAACCGGAAAAGATTTTCCAAGGTGAGCTGTTGGCGGAGAAAAATCAAACCATCGATAAAGAAGTATATAGAAAGTTGAAATTATTAGGGCTGCTGAAGAGCAATCCAACCATCAAACCATTAGTGGGGCTGGCCATATTTGTTTTTGTGATGATCGGAACCCTCTATATTCATTTCTTTCATCTGAATATCCCGGAAGAGAGAAAACAAAATTTCCTCATTTTGATCAGTTTGATTCTTCTTTCTTCGCTATTGATCATGAAGATCATTGATTTGATGGAAGAACTCGATATAGAAGACCTCGCATATATATTCCCTGCAGCCATGGGACCAATGCTGATCAGGATTCTGCTGAATGAGCGGATTGCCATGATCGTGGCTATTTTGATTGCAGCATGCGGCAGTATCATTTTTCACGGGAGCGTCGATGGAACGGTCGATGTTGAAATCGCGCTGTATATATTATTCAGCGGTCTGTCGGGAATACTTTTTCTATCCAACCAGAAGCATCGTTTGAATATTTTACAGGCGGGCATTTTTGTTTCATTCGTCAATGTACTCCTGCTGTTTTTCTTGGTATTGATGGGAGATGGACAATTCTCAAGAATGGAGTATATTTATTATATTTTATTCGCATTTGCTTCAGGAATTTCATCTGCAGTGTTAACAATTGGATTTTTGCCTTTTTTTGAAGCTGGATTCGGAATTTTGTCCACAATGAAATTGATTGAACTTTCCAATCCCAATCATCCGCTCTTAAAAAAAATCTTAACTGAAGCCCCTGGAACGTATCATCACAGCGTCATGGTGGCGAATCTGGCAGATGCAGCTTGTGAAGCGATTGGATGCAATGGTCTCCTTGCAAGGGTGGGCTGCTATTATCATGATATCGGTAAAACGAGAAGGCCATTTTTCTTCATTGAAAATCAAATGAATATGGATAATCCCCATGACAGGCTTTCGCCGGATGCAAGCAAGGATATCATCATAGCTCATGCCACGGATGGTGGAAATATGCTGAGAAAGTATAAAATCCCCAAAGAAATCATCGATATTGCAGAGCAGCATCATGGTACAACGCTTTTGAAGTTTTTCTACCATAAAGCAAAAGAATCAAAGGGAAAAGTCGAGGAATCAGATTTCCGCTATCCAGGACCGAAACCCCAGACGAAGGAAGCCGCGGTCATTTCCATCGCTGACAGTGTGGAAGCTGCAGTAAGGTCAAAAACCCATCCAACTCCAGAAGAGATAAAAAAAGTTGTCCATAGCATCGTACAGGATCGACTTCAGGATGGACAATTTAATGAATGTGATATAACCTTGAAAGAGCTGGAAGTGGTGAAGAGAACCTTATGTGAAACGTTGAATGGAATTTTCCATTCTCGAATAGAGTATCCAGATATGAAAAGACAGAAGGTGAAAGAAGCATGAGTTTAAATATTGATTTTCTTGACGAGACAGGAGAATTATCAGAACGTGATCTGGAATTGGTGCAAAGACTGCTTAATTTTGCAGCGGAAAGTGAAAAAGTGGAATCAGAAAGTGAACTGTCCGTTACTTTTGTAGATAATGACAGAATTAAGGAAATAAATAAGGAGTACCGGAATAAGGACAGTGCCACGGATGTGATTTCCTTTGCCATGGAAGAGATGGGTGAGGGAGAATTAAGCATAGTCGGAGCAGACCTTCCGAGGATATTAGGCGATATTATCATTTCGGTTTCGAAAGCAAGGGAACAGGCAGAAGAATACGGCCATTCTTATCAAAGAGAGCTGGGATTCCTCGCGCTTCACGGTTTTTTGCACCTTTTGGGATATGATCATATGAATGAATCTGATGAAAAAATAATGTTTGGAAGACAAAAGGAAATCCTTGATGCGTATGGACTCAAAAGATTGTAGTCGGACGGGCATCCAGCGATTTATCTCATCGTTTAAATATGCTGGAAACGGTTTTTGGCTGGCTTTAAGAACGGAAAGAAATATGCAGATACATCTCCTTATCTCGCTCATAGTCGTGTTAGCCGGCATTCTATTTTCCATCAGTAAAATAGAATGGCTTGTTCTGTGTTTGACGATGTCGGCGGTCCTGTCGTTGGAATTGGTGAACACTGCAATCGAAAAAACCGTGGACCTCGTGACGGATGAATACCATCCGATTGCCAAACAGGCTAAGGATATTGCGGCATCAGCGGTTTTCATCGCAGCCTTTTTTTCAATAATCATTGGATGTGTCATTTTCATCCCTAAGGCCGCACACCTTTTTCAAATGGTCATAAACTGAATAAAGGGTTCAAAACAGGTTGCCTGTCGGTATAGGCGGCTTGTTTGTGTCTGTATGGGAGACTTATAATCAGATGCTGCATTTGAAAACGCTTAACATTTGGGCTAAAATGATTGAACAAGTCATTATTCGTCCAAAATGATTGACTTTTTTGAATTTTTAATTTTTTTATTACAATTAGATGATAAACCTAAAAAAATGATTGAAAATGTAGTAAAATATAAATGTAGAGACAGCAAAGGAGAATCGAACATGAATACGAAGCAACTAATCGAAGAAGCAAAAACAGCAAGAGAAAGAGCATATGTTCCATACTCAAAATTCAAGGTGGGCGCAGCCCTTTTAACAAATGATGGAAAAGTATACCATGGCTGCAATATAGAAAATGCTGCATACAGCATGTGCAACTGCGCAGAGCGCACAGCCCTCTTTAAAGCTTATTCCGACGGGGATACTCAATTTTCAGCAATTGCTGTCGTTGCCGATACAGCTAGGCCTGTGCCGCCATGCGGAGCGTGCAGACAGGTAATATCTGAATTATGCTCACCTGACATGAAAGTCATTTTGACCAACCTGCATGATGATGTAAAGGAATTGACAGTTAGTGAATTACTCCCTGGCGCTTTTTCTCCGGAGGATCTAAATGAATAATAATCCTAATCATAAATCAGGCTTTATTTCGATCATTGGAAGGCCGAATGTTGGGAAATCCACTTTCCTGAATCGTGTAATTGGCCAGAAGATTGCCATCATGAGCGATAAGCCCCAAACAACGAGAAATAAAGTGCAAGGTGTTTTGACAAGAGACGATTCGCAAATGATCTTTATCGATACACCAGGAATTCATAAGCCCAAGCATAAGCTTGGTGACTTTATGATGAAGGTTGCCCAGAATACCTTAAGGGAAGTCGATTTGATCATTTTCATGGTCAATGCAGCAGAAGGATTTGGCCGCGGTGATGAATTTATCATTGAAAAGCTCAAAGAAGTGAAGACGCCAGTATATTTAGTGATCAATAAAATTGATCAAATTCAACCCGATGATTTATTTTCGATCATTGAGACGTACAAAGAACTATACACATTTGAAGAAATCATCCCCATTTCCGCGCTTCAAGGAAACAATGTGGATCGGCTTCTTGAACAAATAAAATTCTTGCTTCCAGAAGGGCCTCAATATTATCCTGCAGACCAGGTTACTGATCATCCTGAACGATTTATCGTTTCAGAGCTGATTCGTGAAAAAGCGTTGCATTTAACAAGAGAGGAAATTCCCCATTCAATTGCTGTAGTCATAGATAAAATATCCAAGGAAGAAAACAAGGATATTATCAATGTCATGGCCACGATCGTGGTGGAAAGGGATTCCCAAAAAGGAATCGTAATCGGTAAACAAGGCAAGATGCTTAAGGAAATCGGCAAGCGTGCACGCCTTGACATCGAGAATTTATTGGGTTCTAAAGTGTTTCTTGAACTATGGGTTAAGGTGCAGAAGGACTGGAGAAATAAAGCAACCCATCTTAAGGATTTTGGCTTCAGGGAAGACGAATATTAATTATCGGCAAAAATCAAATGGTTAGATTCTATTCATTTCCGTCATTAGTAATTTTTACGAGTCATGTTTTTGAATCAAATAGGTGATATTAATCACAAGAGGCTTATGGATCTCAAGCTAGTTTCAAAATATGAAAGGCGGGATTATTATGTTGGAGTTTACCTGGAAAGTATTTGTACAGACGGGTAATATTGACACATACCTTCTTTTTAAAGAACTTGAAAAAGACCATACAGATTTACCGATCAATCCAGATGATGAGCTAGCAGAATTTAATTTTCCTATCTTATAATAGTTTTTCAACCGCATATGCACCCAAAAATCATTACAGAGCAGATCTGGAAGGGTGAAGATTGTGCTTCATAAATGCGAAGGAATTGTGATACGTACGACAGATTATAGTGAATCAAATAAAATCGTAACGATATTTACAAGAGAGCTTGGGAAAATAGGAGTGATGGCTAGAGGGGCTAAAAAACCCAATAGCCGTCTCTCCTCTGTTTCCCAGCTTTTTAGTTATGGCCATTTTTTGTTCCAAAAAGGGACAGGGCTTGGAACGCTCCAGCAAGGTGAAATGAGCAGCTCCTTTCGCTCCATCAAAGAGGATATTTTCAAAACCGCCTACGCCACTTACATAGCCGATTTACTGGATAAGGGAACGGAAGAACGCAAGAGCAATCCCTTTTTATTTGAACTTCTCCATCAAACATTGCAATTCATCAATGAGGAGTACGATCCGGAAATCATGGTCAATATTTTCGAAATGAAAATGCTGCCAGTTTTGGGCCTATATCCAGTGCTGGATCGCTGCGCCGTCTGCGGAAGCAAGGATGGGGAATTCGGCTTTTCGATAAGGGAAAACGGTTTTTTATGCCACAGGTGCTTTCAGGTTGATCCTTATCACTTTCCCATGAGCATCTCAGCTTTGAAACTATTGAGGATCTTTTACTTTTTTGACGTGAATAGACTGGGGAATATATCCGTGAAGCCGGAAACGAAGGAAGAATTAAAAAACATCATCTCTTCCTACTATGATGAATATTCAGGGCTCTATTTAAAATCAAAAAAATTCCTAAAGGAAATGGACCGGTTCAAAGGCATGCTTTGAATTTTTGAATTGTAAACAAAGGTTGAGTCATGTTGATTTCCGCTGAAGGATGCTCGCTTTCGGAGGGGCCTCACACGAAGTGAGGTCGTTCGATGTTGGCACACGACGTGCCGAACTTAATCGAACTTCCGTCTGATATCTCCTCACTCCGCTGCGGGGTCTCACCTTGTCCGCTGATCCCTCCGGAGTCTCGCACCTTCCCCTCTAATCAACTTCAAATAGTGTAAATAAACATTTAATAATCACAGCATGTGAGAAATCAGTCATATGAAATTTTTTCGTTTTTCTATGTTGAAGGGTGATTCGACAGCACCTTCATACTTTGTGAACCCAGCCTATTTTAAAATAAAATATTGACTTCTTGATTGATTTCCATTATTTTTTGTCTATACTAGTAATTAAGATAATAACTGCGTTGAAGGAAAGGAGTACCTTGTCCACTTCATGAAAGCGAACCTAGGATGGTGGGAGCTAGGAACTTGAGGAACAAGGGAAGGGCAGTCCCGAGCAGATGATGAAAGCTGGCTATTTATACATAGCAAATAGGGTGGAACCGCGGGTTAACTCTCGTCCCTATGCATTTCTTTTGCATAGTGGCGGGAGTTTTTTATTTAGGTTGATTGCCCGATTGACTGTTGCTGCTTAAATGGCCATGTATTTTTTCAAAAACAATTTGGAGGTGCACACGAATGAATATACAAGAAATGATATTAACATTACAGAAGCATTGGTCTGATCAAGGATGCGTATTAATGCAGGCGTATGATGTAGAAAAAGGTGCTGGGACAATGAGTCCCTTTACGTTTTTAAGGGCGATAGGTCCAGAGCCTTGGAATGTTGCGTATGTTGAACCCTCCAGGAGACCGGCAGATGGGCGCTATGGCGAAAATCCAAATCGGTTGTATCAGCATCATCAATTCCAGGTAATCATGAAGCCTTCCCCGGATAATATACAAGAACTTTATCTGGATTCTCTGAAGGCGCTGGGAATTGACCCTCTGATGCATGATATTCGATTTGTCGAGGATAACTGGGAAAATCCTTCTCTAGGCTGTGCAGGGCTAGGATGGGAAGTGTGGCTGGATGGAATGGAAATTACCCAGTTCACTTATTTTCAGCAGGTCGGAGGTTTGGAATGCAAGCCTGTTTCCGTAGAAATCACATATGGGATCGAACGGCTTGCATCATACATTCAGGAAAAAGAAAATGTTTTTGATTTGGAGTGGACAAACGGCTTTACGGTCAAAGATATTTTTTATCAACCAGAATATGAGCATTCAAAATATACGTTTGAAACGTCGAATACTGAAATGCTTTTTAATTTGTTTTCGATTTATGAGGAAGAGGCGAAGAAGCAAATGGACGAAGGGCTGGTCCATCCCGCTTATGACTATGTACTAAAATGTTCGCATGTCTTTAACCTTTTGGATGCTAAGGGTAAGATTTCAGTCACGGAGCGTACCGGATACATTGGAAGAATGAGAAACATGGCCCGTTCGATTGCCAAGACATTTTATGAAGAAAGAGAAAAATTAGGATTTCCGATTCTGAAGAAAAAGGAGGAGAAAAAGGATGCATAAAAGAGATTTACTTTTAGAAGTCGGTTTGGAAGAAATGCCTGCACGATTTGTCACCAATTCGATGAACGAATTAAAAGACAATGTCGTTTCTTGGCTGGAGGAGCGCGCGATAGCTTTCGATAGCGCAGAAGCCTTTTCGACCCCAAGAAGGTTGGCCGTGTTGGTTAAGGGTGTGGCAGAATCCCAAGAGGACGTTCAGGAAGAGGCAAAGGGACCAGCAAGAAAAATTGCCATGAATGAACAAGGCGAATGGTCCAAAGCAGCCATTGGATTCAGCAAAGGCCAAGGTGCATCGGTGGAGGATATTTACTTCAATGAAATCAATGGTGTCGAGTACGCTTTTGTCAATAAATTCATTGAAGGCCAAAAAACGATGAGCCTGCTGCCTGAACTTGAAAAAGTCATCACCGGTCTGCACTTCCCTAAGAATATGAAATGGGCAAATGAAGATCTCCGTTTTGTACGTCCGATCAAATGGATCACTGCTCTATTTGGAACTGAAGTGATCCCCTTTTCCATAACTTCTGTCCAAACGTCAAATTACACCGGTGGACACCGATTCTTAGGAGAAAAAATTGAGATCTCTGAGCCTTCTCAATATGAGAAGCAATTATTGGCCCAATATGTCATTGCCAATCCTGAAACGAGAAGGAATGGCATTTTGGATCAGCTTAGCAAGCTTGAACAAGAGCAAGGCTGGCATATCCCTGTTGATCAAGATCTGTTGGAAGAAGTTAATAACTTGGTCGAATACCCTACAGTTCTTTTCGGTTCTTTTAACGAAGAGTTTTTGACTATACCTGAAGAAGTGCTGATTACAACTATGAAGGAGCATCAGCGATATTTCCCGGTAAAAAATGAAGATGGCCGATTGCTGCCTTATTTTGTAACGGTGCGCAATGGCGACCATAGACATCTTGAAACCGTTGCAAAAGGAAACGAAAAAGTTCTAAGGGCAAGGTTATCTGATGCGGATTTCTTTTACAAAGAAGATCAAAAAATGGGAATCAACGATGCTCTCGCTAAATTATCCTCCATTGTCTACCATGAAGAGATAGGAACATTGGCTGAAAAAGTCAAAAGAATCAGGGCAATCAGTAATAGAGTCGGAAAAATGGCATCATTTACAGAAGAAGAGCTTCAGTTGGTCGACCGCGCAGCTGAAATAAGCAAGTTCGACCTTGTAACGCATATGGTTTATGAATTTCCTGAATTACAAGGATTCATGGGAGAGAAATATGCGCTGCAAAAAGGAGAAGATCCGGCAGTCGCCCAAGCGATCAACGAACATTACCAGCCTAGGCATGCCGATGATATTTCGCCGAGCTCTGAAATTGGGGCTGCAGTAGGACTGGCTGACAAAATGGATACGATCGTGTCCTGCTTTGCGATTGGGATCGTTCCAACTGGTTCTCAAGACCCATATGCGTTAAGGCGCCAAGCTTCAGGGATTGTCCAAACAATCGTAGAAAAAAAATGGACCCTGTCTATCAAAGAATTGATTGAATCGACTATTGAAGTGGTTAAATCTTATGACATTGGAGAAAAAGAGCATAATGAACTCCTTCAAGAACTGATGAATTTCTTCAAAATGAGACTAAAGTATGTTCTTCAAGAAAAACAAACTCGATACGATATTATCGAAGCTGTCTTAAATAGTGAGATCACTTCAGTTCCTTCGGTCCTTTCTCGCGCAGAAGTACTGGAAAAAGAAAAAAATCAAGAATCCTTCAAATCGACGATTGAAGCCTTGAGCAGGGTCATCAATATTTCTAAAAAAGCAGAAGAATTACAAGAAATAGATGCAGATTTATTTGAAAATCAGTATGAGAAAAATCTTTATTCCTCTTTTTTGAAGTTGGAAGAAGAAATGGAAAATGTGAAGGATGAGGCGGAGGTATTCCGCCGATTAGCAGCATTGCGTCCAGCCATTGATGAGTATTTTGATCATACAATGGTAATGGCAAAGGATGATCGATTAAAACATAACCGCCTGACTCAAATGAAAAAATTAGCAGATAAAATGTTATCATTTGCTGCATTCAATGAGATTATAGTAAAATAGACCTTTAATCTCTAATCATGGTGTTGATTGGAGAGGAAGGTACGAGACTTCAGAGTGCTCACTTCCAGTGAGAAAAGTGCCATAGTCAAAAAGGTCCATTTGGCATTCCTCCTTTTTCACACTTTCAGTTTGCTGTGAAATCCAGGGGGATTGCCAGTTTTTTTATTTATATATGTGTTAATTCTTTTCATTTGAAAATAATAGTATATAATATTTTTATAAAAGTATAACACTTTACCTTCTGTATATTAGGTGGTGAGGAAAATAGAACTGAACAAAAGGCAAGAACAAATATTGCAGATTGTGAAGGATAACGGCCCAATCACTGGCGAGCAGATTGCTGAAAGGCTCAGCTTGACGAGAGCCACCCTTAGGCCAGATCTGGCTATATTGACGATGGCGGGTTATCTCGATGCCCGCCCCCGCGTCGGATATTTCTATACCGGGAAATCGGGCACACAACTACTAACAGAGAATTTGAAGAAAATAGCGGTGAAAGACTACCAATCAATCCCGGTTGTCGTCAATGAAAATGTATCTGTCTACGATGCGGTCGTTACCATGTTTCTTGAGGATGTTGGGACCCTTTTTGTGGTGGATTCAGGTTCATTGCTTGTCGGGGTATTATCAAGAAAAGACCTTCTCAGGGCGAGCATCGGCAAACAAGAACTTACATCCATTCCTGTGAATATTATTATGACAAGGATGCCGAATATTACGATGTGCATGAAAGATGATCTGCTGATTGATGTGGCTAAGAAATTAATTGAAAAACAAATCGATGCGCTTCCTATAGTTAAAGAAACGGAAAAAGGTTTTGAAGTGCAGGGGAGAATTACCAAAACCAATGTGACAAAAGCCTTTGTTGCATTGGCTGACGAAGATTTATAGGACGTTGTGAAGAGGAAGGTGATCGTAAATGACTGAACCTATCATCTACGTAGTATCAGATTCGGTTGGTGAGACAGCAGAGCTTGTCACCAAAGCGGCAATCAGTCAATTTAACGGTTCAAGTGCAATAATAAAGAGAATCCCGTACATTGAAGATTTTTCAAATGTCGATGAAGTGATATCATTGGCGAAAATAAATCATGGAATGATTGCATTCACATTAGTGAAGCCTGAAATCAGGGAGTACATGAAAGAACAGGCGGCAAAAGAAAACTTGTATGCCATCGATATCATCGGTCCTTTAATGGATCGCTTCCAAGAGCTTTATGGTAAAAAACCGCTTAATGAACCAGGGCTGGTAAGGAAACTGGACGATGACTATTTTAAGAAGGTCGAAGCTATCGAATTTGCAGTCAAATACGATGATGGCCGCGACCCTAGAGGGATCTTGAGGGCGGACATTATTCTGGTCGGTGTATCAAGGACCTCAAAAACTCCTTTATCCCAATATTTAGCTCATAAAAGGTTGAAAGTAGCCAATGTCCCTTTAGTACCCGAAGTAGATCCCCCGGAAGAGCTTTTCCAAGTGTCGCCGGATAAGTGCATAGGACTGAAAATAAGCCCGGAAAAGTTGAATGATATCCGCCGGGAGAGGCTAATATCACTCGGCCTGAATGATCAGGCAAGCTATGCGAATATTAACCGTATTAAAGAAGAACTTATTTATTTCGATAAAATATCCAAAAAGATCGGGTGCCATATAATAGATGTCACCAACAAAGCGGTGGAAGAGACGGCAAATATCATTATCAACCATATTCAACAAAATAAATAATTCATCAAAATAAAAGGCTGTTTCCGAAAAGGTGTTTGTTTTTTGTAAATCATTCAATTTGATGTTGATTGGAGGGTGCGAGACTCCGGGGGGCTTACGCCGCCCGCCCCTGGGAAAGCGAGCATCCTCCCGTGGAAATCAACCATGCCCAACCTTTGATGAATGGAAACAAACATTACGAAAAGAGCAATATAAAAAAAGAAGCATCAGCAGCTTCCATAGGCTGATTATGCCTCTTTATTCTAAGCATATAATCTTTTGGATTATGTGCTATTTTACTTTCTTTGATAATAGGATGAAAAGAGTTGTTCGTAAATAAACCTCCGGGCGGCAAGAGTTTTATGAAATCCTCCTGCTGATCGAGAAAAACTTAACACGGGAAAAGAAAAAATGATGGTCAAACTTGTCCAAATGTACTATAATAAAAAATTGTGATAAAAATAACAAAAATAGGTTTAGAGTATAGATTTAAGGAATAAACTATTTATGTTAATATGTCAAGTGAATGACTGTGAAAATTTTCGACAATTTCTAGTGTTTTCGGAATATTGGAAACTTGTCCTAAGAAGAAGGATTCTTCGGGGGGATGTAGAATAGTTAGTTTACAAGCGCATAAACCTATGATTTATGTCGATGCAGATGCATGTCCTGTTAAGGCGGAAATCGTAGAAATTGCCAGAAAATATCAATTTAATACAGTTTTTGTCGCCTCCATAGCTCATAAGATGAATGAGCCAGTATTGGGGGAGTGGGTTTATGTCGATGCAGATAAGGAATCCGCAGACCTCTATATCATCAATCACATTCAAAAGATGAATGTGGTCATCACACAGGATATAGGGCTGGCAGGCCTGCTGCTGCCGAAAGATGTTTATGTTCTTTCGCCCAGGGGAATCGAATTTAAAGAAGATACCATTGAAATAGCGTTAAACTATCGGTATGCAGCTGCGAAGGCAAGAAGACAAGGGAAATATGGCAAAGGGCCTAAACCTTTTCTGCCGGAGGATCGACTTAGGTTCAGCACTATGCTGACTAACATTTTGTCGAAAATAGCAGGAGATTTTGGTTTGTTATCGAAAGACTAGAAACAGATGGTGATGTTTTGTGACAGGAAGAATTCCTGAAGAAACGATAAATCAAATAAGACAATCCATTGATATTGTGGACGTCATCAGTGATTATGTTCAGCTTAAAAAACAAGGAAGAAATTATTTTGGCCTTTGCCCTTTTCACGGTGAAAACACTCCATCCTTTTCTGTGGCGCCTGATAAACAAATATATCACTGTTTCGGATGTGGAGCAGGTGGGAATGCCTTTTCTTTCTTAATGGATATCGAAGGGATCTCCTTTCAAGAATCCATTAAGGTTGCAGCGGAAAAAGCCGGTATCGATGTCAATATTGGCGTAGAATCAGGAGTGGCAAATCCCAATATCCCTCCAGAACTTCGAAGAATCATGGAGGCCCACGACTTATTACGTAAATTTTACCATCATTTACTCTTAAATACAAAAGAAGGCCAAGAAGCCTTGGAGTACTTGCTTGAAAGAGGGTTTACCAGGGAGGAAATCGAAAAGTTCCAAATTGGCTGGTCATTGCCAAGCTGGGATTTCGCAGTGAAGTTTCTTCAAAAAAGGGGTTTCGATCTCCCTTTGATGGAAAAAGCGGGGCTGATTATCCAGAGGGATTCAGATGATCAGTATTTTGACCGCTTCAGAAACCGTATCATGTTTCCTTTATTTGACCATAAAGGAAATACGATCGCTTTTTCTGGCAGAGCTTTTGGGAAGGATGAGCCCAAGTATTTGAACAGCCCAGAAACGCCTGCCTTTAACAAAAGTAAAATTCTTTACAATTTCCACCTGGCACGGCCAGCGATCAAAAAACAGCAAAAAGCCGTCTTATTAGAAGGGTTTGCAGATGTCATTGCCGCAAATCGGGCTGGTGTCCCCAATGGCATTGCCACAATGGGAACTTCGTTGACTGATTATCATATTCAAACCTTGAAAAGATTGACGGATTCGGTTGCAATCTGCTACGACTCTGATTCTGCTGGCATAGAAGCTGCGTTTAGAGCAGCAAAAATGCTTGAGCAGAACGGAATTCACATAGAAATTGCACAAATGCCTGAACAGCTTGATCCCGATGACTACATTCTGAAATACGGTGGGGAGAAGTTCCGTACAGAAGTATTAGGGGCATGCAAGACGTTTATGGCCTTTAAAATGTACTATTTCCGAAGAGGAAAAAATCTTTCAAATGAAGGAGAACGGCTGCAGTATATCGAAGTGATACTTAGTGAAATATCTCACTTGGATAAAGCAGTAGAGAGAGATCATTATCTCAGACAGCTTGCAGATGAATTTTCTTTATCATTGGATGCCTTAAAGCAGCAGCAGCAGGAAATTTATTTTTCAGATAAAAAGGGTGGGAAGAAGGAGATGCAGCCGGAAAGGCAAATAAAGCCTTTTGTCCTTCAAACCGAAAAGAAATTGCTGCCTGCCCATATTGCAGCTGAAAAAAGGCTCATTGCCCATATGTTGAAGGATATTGATACTGCATATAAAATAAAAGAGCTGCTCGGAAATTTAGAATTGAATGTTGATGAACATCAGGCTATTATCACATATTTATTAGGATACTACGAGGATGGCAATCAACCCGATGCCAGCCAATTCATTTCTTTTTTATCTGATGGCAGGCTGCGAAACATCGTAACTGAAATTGAAATGATGTCCATCAATGATGAGGTCAGCAGCCAAGAATTGGAAGATTATATAAAACAAGTGTTCAAACATCAAAAGATGTTGAAAATAAAAGAAAAGATAATTGAAGGAAAAGAAGCAGAGCGACAAAATGACCATAAAAGGGCTGCAATGATCGCTATGGAAATCATTCAGCTTCGCAAGTCTTTATAGTCGCTTTATGGTGTTGAAAAGTTGGAAGGAGGGAACCATATGGCTGAAAAATCAGCACGTTCCAAAGAAGTGGATTCTGAACTAACTTTAGATCAAGTGAAAGAAAAATTGATGGAACTTGGGAAAAAACGCGGATTTTTAACATATGATGAAATTGCTGAGAAAATGGCTAATTTTGAATTGGAATCAGATCAAATGGATGAGTTTTACGAAACTTTGAGTGATCAAGGCGTTGAACTCCATGGTGAAAATGGTGATGATGACGAGGATGTTGAAATCAGCAAGAGTGCGGATGATGAAGAAGAATTTGATTTAAATGATCTAAGTGTCCCCCCAGGCGTAAAAATCAATGATCCAGTTCGCATGTATTTAAAAGAAATTGGCCGGGTCGATTTACTTTCAGCAGAAGATGAGATTTCTTTGGCAAAAAGAATCGAGGATGGCGACGAGGAAGCAAAAAGAAGATTGGCGGAAGCGAACCTTCGACTTGTTGTCAGCATTGCCAAACGATATGTTGGCCGTGGTATGCTTTTCTTGGATCTCATTCAGGAAGGTAATATGGGATTGATCAAAGCGGTAGAGAAATTCGATTATCGTAAAGGATACAAATTCAGTACGTATGCCACATGGTGGATCCGTCAGGCAATTACTCGCGCTATAGCTGATCAGGCAAGAACCATTCGTATCCCAGTTCATATGGTAGAAACAATTAACAAACTGATCAGGGTACAGCGTCAATTGCTTCAAGATTTAGGCAGGGAGCCATCACCGGAAGAAATCGGTGAAGAAATGGATTTGACGCCTGAAAAAGTACGTGAAATCCTTAAAATCGCTCAAGAGCCTGTCTCTCTCGAAACACCGATTGGTGAGGAAGATGACTCCCATCTAGGTGATTTCATTGAAGATCAAGATGCTACATCTCCATCTGAGCATGCGGCATACGAACTTCTGAAAGAACAGCTTGAAGATGTCTTGGATACTTTAACGGACCGTGAAGAAAATGTGCTGCGTCTTCGATTTGGACTGGATGATGGCAGAACGCGCACATTGGAAGAAGTGGGCAAAGTGTTCGGTGTCACCCGTGAACGAATCAGGCAGATCGAAGCAAAAGCGCTTAGAAAGCTTCGTCATCCGAGCCGTAGTAAACGTTTGAAAGATTTTCTTGAATAGTATCAGTGAAATTGCCTCTTTCCTCGAAAAAGGGGCAATTTTTTTTGAGGAATCGAAAGGGATTTTGAAAAAAAACGCGAATTTTAAAAGCAGGATGTGTTAACAATGGACTCAAATCTAAAACGTAAAGAAACAATTGTAAATGAAATTCTGCTTTGGAAAAAAAATCGCATGCTGCCAGATCATTATTGTGACTTCTTATTGGCTCTTTATACAGAAGGAAATGCTCCATCAACAATCCATGACCATAAAAATATTAAACAGAGTCAAAGTGCTCCTATGGCAAGTTTCCTTAAAATAGCTGCCATTAGTTTGATGTTGATTATTTCGGTATTTGTCATATATTTTACTGAATTATCAGTACTTTTGCAAACAACGATTTTGACATTTTTTGTCGTTTTTATTTTGATTGCAATTTTTTATTATTCTAATAAACCAAGTTTTCAACATTTGCTTTATATTGCTTTTGCCATGTTACTTTTGCTCCTGACGGTGAATCTTTGTGGGAGGCTTTTTCACAACAACATATGGGTTCTCTATATTACCCTATTCTTTAACTGTATTCTTTGGATTTTCAGCAGCTTTAAATTTGCATTGCTTTATTTTCGGATAGCTGGTTTCCTAGGAGTAATGATTTTGTTTATTTCTATCTTCATATAATATCAGTATATTGAAAAGTTTTTAAAAGTTGAGAAAATTCCACCCATCCCTTTATAATAAAAATGTAAGCGTATCCACGAGTAACTTCAGAGGGGGATGGACATGAATTTTGACTTGACAAGTGAACAGCAAATGATCCAAAAGACCATAAGAGAATTTGCTAATGAAGAAGTAGCCAAAGGGGCAATTGAAAGGGACCGGACGAAAGAATTCCCAAAGCATATTTTTGAACAGCTTGGGGATCTCGGTATGATGGGATTGCCATTTCCAGAGGAATATGGAGGCGGCGGGGCAGACACGATCAGTTTCGCCATCGTGACCGAGGAGTTAAGCCGGGCATGCGGTTCGACAGGTATAACGTATTCCGCCCATATCTCTTTAGGTGGGGCTCCAATACATTTATTCGGTACGGAAGAACAGAAGCAAAAGTATTTGAACCCAATTTGTACGGGAGAGTCTTTGGGAGCATTCGGGCTGACTGAACCGAATGCAGGATCTGATGCTGGTGGGACGAAAACGACAGCAGTGGAAGATGGAGAGGACTTTATCATAAATGGCAGCAAATGCTTCATTACGAATGCAAGCTATGCAAAGCATTTAGCGCTGACGGCTGTGACTGGAATGAAGGAAGGGAAGAAAGAAATAACTGCCATCATTGTTCCGACTGATGCTGATGGATTCACTGTTATCGATAACTATGAAAAAATGGGGCTTCATGCTTCCAATACAACAGAATTGGTAATGGATCATGTAAGGGTCCCCCAAGAGAACATATTAGGAAAAAAAGGAAATGGATTCCAGCAATTTCTCATCACCTTGGATGGTGGAAGAATCGGAATCGGAGCGATGTCGGTCGGGATCGCACAAGCAGCCTATGAGAAAGCTTTGCAATATGCAAAGGAACGCCATCAGTTTGGACAGTCTTTATCCAAGTTCCAAGCAATCCAATTCAAATTGGCGGATATGGCAATGAAAATTGAGCTGGCAAGGAATATGGTATACAAAGCGGCTTGGCTGAAGGACCAAGGTAAACCATTTTCAAAAGAGGCTTCAATGTGCAAACTGTATGCATCCGAAATCTGTATGGAAATTACGAATCAAGCCGTCCAAATCCATGGAGGCTATGGCTATATGAAGGAATACCAGGTAGAAAGATACATGAGGGACGCCAAGCTTGTTGAAATCGGTGAAGGGACTTCAGAAGTTCAGCGCATGGTGATTGCAAGGGCAATTGGCTGCTAGTCTTCAAGCTCCAAGTAGTCAACGAATACTTCATCTCCCAGATGAAGTATTTTTTGTCTAAATTCCAAAAATATGTTGAAACTTGAATGATAGGGCTTTCCCTTCCAAAAAATATAAAGTAAAATAATAGGTGTTTGTACACAATAGTAGTAATTGTATTCGTATGTTCTTACATAAGGGAGGTTAAATCATGAATCGAAATCCAGTGATCCCATTTGTTTTAATCATGGTGTTGGGGATTGGCCTTATCTTTTTCCTTTCCATTAAAGGTCTTGGCGACGCTGATGAGATGGCAAAGGGAAAAAAAGAAGGCGGTGCGAAGCAGGAGCAAGCTAGTTCAGGCGAGTTTGATCCAAAGGATTTTTATGCACAGACATGTGCTTCTTGCCACGGTCAAAACTATGAAGGTGGATATGGTCCATCTTTAAAAGGTGTAGGCGATCGTTATTCCAAGGATGAAATCAAGGATATCATCCAGCATGGTAAAGGCGGGAAAATGCCTTCAGGTTTGGTATCCGCGGAGAATGCTGATGCGATGGCTGATTGGCTGATGAAATTGAAATAATCAAAAGGTAAAAGAGAATGGCTGTTTAAGTGCGGACAATCCCTCAAGGACGGGAAATCGTTTTTTGGAGGAAGTTTATCCCCTTTTATGTCGTTCTCTTTTTTTATGGCGAAAATCACGTTACAATGATATAAAAAGGGTGCTTTCACAAAGATTGTTGTTTTTAACAGTTTTCCTGATGAAAATTCATCATAGGGTGTTGATTGGAGCGGAATGTGCAAGACTCCAGAGGGTTCAGCGGGCAAGGTGAGACCTACAGCGGATATCAACATTGCTCAAATAGCAACTACTTTACGAAAGAGCCTATAAAAAATACATAAATGTGGTGAGATTAAGAGTGAACACAGAAAAATTATCAACACGGCTGGAAAGAGTCGCAAAACATATACCTAAAGGGGCGAGAGTCGCAGATATAGGCTCTGATCATGCGTATTTGCCGTGCTACTGTATCCTGAATGACATTGCGAGTTATTGCGTCGCTGGAGAAGTAGTCGAAGGCCCATATCGTTCAGCCTTGAATCAAGTCAAACAGGCGGGCCTGGAAAACCAAATTTCCGTTCGAAAAGGTAACGGTTTGGAAGTCATTTCTGAAAATGAAGTAAATTGCATTACGATTGCAGGGATGGGCGGTCCATTAATCGCTTCAATTCTGGAAGAAGGAAAAAACAAGCTGGATGGAGTCGATAAGTTGATCCTTCAGCCTAATATCGGCTCATACTCATTACGGAAGTGGCTTTTGGATAACGGATGGGAATTAGCGGAAGAAGAAATAATCGAAGAAGATGGAAAAATATACGAAATCCTTGTTTCGGTTAAAGGTACTCCTATGAAACCATATCAGCATTTAGAATCGGAACTATTAATGGGTCCATTTTTAATGAAGGAAAATAATGAGGTGTTTCGAAAAAAATGGGAAGCAGAGATGAAACAGTGGAAAATTATTTTAATGCAATTGGAACAGGCAGGGGAAAATGAAAAAGCCAAACTAAGGAAAGCCGAATTATCCGGAAGAATCGAGCTCGTACAGGGGGTGTTATCAACATGAAAAAAGTCAATGGACACGAGGTCATCAGTTTATTTGAAAGCTTCTCCCCGAAGCAGTATGCCCTGGAAGGCGACCCGATCGGTTTACAAGTAGGTAGTCTGAATAAGCCGGTCACGAATGTGATGGTTGCTCTGGATGTTCTGGAGGAAGTGGTGGATGAAGCCATTTCGAATGATGTGCAGCTCATCATAGCCCATCACCCCCCGATATTCAGGCCGATGAAGAAGCTTGTCACTGATAGCCCTTCAGGACGAATATTGGAAAAATTAATCAAACATGATATTGCTGTTTATGCAGCACACACAAACCTCGATGTGGCTGAAGGAGGGGTCAATGATTTATTGGCTCAGGCCCTTCAGTTGAAGGATACGCAAGTACTCGTAGCGACGCATGTTCAGAAATTGAAGAAGCTTGTTGTGTATGTTCCTTCCGAAGCAGAAGGCGCAGTCCTTGAAGCGTTAGGCAGAGCTGGTGCCGGAGCGATTGGGGATTACAGCCACTGCAGTTTCAGTTCTAATGGAACAGGAAGGTTTTTACCAGGGAAAGATTCTAATCCATACATTGGTACTCAAGGGAAACTTGAGGAAGTGGAAGAATCCAAGATTGAAACCATCTTTCCGGAACATTTAGAGAAAAAAGTCATTTTTGCCATGCTAAAAGCTCACCCCTATGAAGAAGTGGCCTATGATATTTATCAACTTGAAAATTCTGGTGCGGAATTAGGATTAGGCAGGATAGGCGAATTAGAGAATGAAATGAGCCTGCGGGATTTTTCGTTATATGTAAAAAAAGTATTCAATTTAGAAGGTCTCAGAGTCGTTGGGGAAATGGAGTCCAAGGTTAAGAAAGTAGCTGTCTTAGGCGGCGATGGCAATAAGTATTTTTCCCAAGCAAAATTCAAAGGTGCAGATGTTTATGTTACAGGCGATTTCTATTATCATACCGCTCATGATGCCATGATGATGGGCCTTAACGTTGTAGATCCCGGCCATAATGTTGAAAAGGTCATGAAAGCAGGAGTGGCACATCGCCTTGAAACCCTTGCTGAAGGAAAAGGGTGGGACGTTCAATTTAGGGCATCCACAATCAATACAGATCCATTTACTTATTTGTAGCCCTTTAAATTTTCATGATGAGTCGAAAAAAAGAAGCTGATCCGCACAATTAAAGTGCGGATTCAGCTTCTTTTTATGCATTCGATGATAATTTAGGTTTCTTAACTTTGGGAAGTATTTTGTTAAGTGGAACTGCGTGCTCCTTGTTCCATGTCGATTCATCTTCAGGATCGTAACCTTCCAAGAATTTAATGACTTCTTTGACGATTGGCGTTGGGGTAGATGCTCCGGCCGTGATGGCAACTTTTTTGACATCTTTTAGCCAAGCCATATCGATTTCCGATACATCTGAAATCCTGTACGCAGTCGTTCCGGCAATTTGCTCGGATACCTGAGCCAACCTATTGGAATTATTGCTTTTCGGGTCCCCTACAACTAAAAGCAAATCTGCTTCTCCTGCTTGTTCGGCAACCGCTTCTTGCCTGACTTGTGTTGCCAGGCAGATTTCTTTATGCTTTTCGGCGTGAGGATATTTCTTCTGGACCATTTCCATGATATCGCCGACATCCCACTGGCTCATTGTCGTTTGGTTGGTGACAATGATTTTATCACTATTGATGGTTAATTTTTTTACATCTTCAACAGATTCCACAAGATGAACAATTTGTGGTGCCACTCCGACAGCACCTTCCGGCTCAGGGTGTCCTTTTTTCCCGATATAAATCACTTCATAACCGGCCGCTTCTTTCTCTCGGATTAGGTCATGCGTCTTCGTAACATCAGGACAAGTCGCATCGAGTGTAACGAGTCCTTTCTGTTTGGCGATCTCTCTCACTTCGGGAGAAACACCATGGGCCGTGAAAATGACGGTCCCACTTTCTACCTTTTCGATGATTTCTTTTCTATTCATCCCATCCAGGGTGATAATTCCTTCTTCTTCGAAAGCATTGGTCACATGCTGATTGTGTACGATCATGCCTAAAATATATATTGGACGAGGCAGCGACTTATCCAATGCTGCATTTCGTGCAATGACCATCGCGTCTACTACACCATAACAATATCCACGAGGAGCTATTTTCAAAACATCCATTTATAAATCCTCCTAATGTCTTCATCACTATCATCTTCTTATTATAAAGGACAATAAAAGAGAATACAAAATGCTGAATTTTTGGTTTATTGCGTGTGTATTTGGATTAATTCTTCTTGTATGAAAGGTCAAGAACGCCCCTTTGGGTAAACGTACGAAGGAAATTGGAGCAAATAAGCGGGGTGGGCTCAGCGCAAGCACTGGGGACGCGGCATATTGAAGAGATTGTTAACCTTTACTAATGCGACTAACTTAAGGAGAACAGACGGCATAAAAAAAAGAGGCGCAAATATAGAACCTCTTTTCACAAAAATTATATATATAGTTTTGGTTTTGACCCTCCCGTTGTGGAAGCAGCGGGCTGATCATCCTCTGAATCCCACGAGTCATCGTTCGATCCTGTTGATTCAGAAGTAGGTGTCCTTTTTCGGCGAGCTGGTTTTTTTTTCTTTTGTTCAGTATCCTCTGCACTGCTGTCATCAGAGGTTGTCGAAGCTTCTTCAGTGGTCGCTGCTTCATCCTCGCTGGTAGCACTCTTCAATCCCCTATACAGTCTCCACATAGCCGGAATGTTGCGAAGCATTGGTCCATATTGCTGCACCATTGGCCCGAATTGACCGGCTGTTTTCAGAACTGATTGGGTATTGCCTAAAAATGATTGAATCGTGCCCGGGTTGGTAAGTCCACTTAGTAAGGATCCTCCTTGTCCGGCGCGTTCAAAGCCGGTTAATGCACTTCCAGCTCCTGCTGCACGACTGCCTGCAGCAGCTCCGCCCGATTTTTGAAACAACCTCGAAAGGATTCCTCCACTACCGGAATTAGGACCGCCCCTAT
Source organism: Falsibacillus albus (assembly GCF_003668575.1). Lineage (NCBI taxonomy): Bacteria > Bacillati > Bacillota > Bacilli > Caryophanales > Bacillaceae > Falsibacillus > Falsibacillus albus. The sequence continues at coordinate 427,213 of NZ_RCVZ01000001.1, forward strand.
TTCCAAGTAGTCCTCCAATGCCAGGATTAGAGCCTCCCCTTTTTCCAAGCAATCCCCCTCCTCCAAGAGGTGAGCGCCTCATTTGCTGCTGACCCATCATCATCGGTCCGCGCCTCCCGAAAGGCGAAGGTCCCCCTGGCCCCATGTTTGGCCCAGGCCCCATGCGCGGCATTCCCATCCGAGATGGTGAAAAGTTTCTTGGCGGCATATTTTACCCTCCTTTCATAAGCCCATATTCTCTATATTAGAATATGCATAAATGTTGAAACGGTCTGGTTAAAAGCACAAATCTTTTCACTTTTCCATGAATGTTGATTGTCATGGATTCAAAAGGAGACAAATTGAAGTGTTTTACGTTAATGAAAAAAGGAATTATCAAGAAAGTTGCTGGAAGCGGAAGGTTCTAGATCCCGCAGCGAAGCGAGGAGAGGTTGGGCGGATTATGTTCGGCTCGTCCTAGAGAAATGCCCGGTATTTTTCTTCGTGCGAGGTGTCGCTGACGAAGCTTTCCTTGTCCTGTGCCTACATCGAACGGTCTTACTTTGTGTGAGGTCCCCTCAAAAAGCGAACATCCTGCAGCTGAAGATCAACCTTTCAAATGGTTTGTCAAAAGAGACAAAGTTGATAATAAGGTCGTGAGAAAGTTATCCCAATATCATTTGTCAACGAACTGTTTCATTGATTAAGTGGCACTTTTCTTAAATGTTTATTATAATTACAAGATGGACTTTTATCATGTTTCGACAAAAGGAGTGACATAATGGCGAATCATCAATTCGAGAAATTTCAATTTCAGCCATTTATCAATAGAGCAATTCAAGAAATAGGGTTTAAACAACCAACTGAAATACAAGAAAAAATGATCCCAACAATAATGAGCGGGAATAGTGCAATCGGTCAATCACAGACCGGTACCGGAAAGACACATGCCTATTTGCTCCCGGCAATCAACCTAATCGATCCGGAAAAAGATGAGGTTCAAGTGGTCATCACTGCACCGACTAGAGAATTGGCAAAGCAAATTTATCACGAAGTCCTGAAAATCACTAAATTTGCCGATTCACCTATCAGTGCTAGATGTTTTATCGGTGGAACGGATAAGCAGAGGACGATCGATAAATTAAAAACACAGCCTCAAATCGTTGTTGGAACGGCAGGAAGAATCAATGATCTCATGAAAGAACAAGCTCTGTTCATTTATACGGCGAAAATGCTTGTAGTCGATGAAGCAGATCTGATGTTGGATATGGGATTCATTCAGGATGTAGACCAAATTGCCGGTAAAATGCCTGAAGAGCTGCAAATGCTCGTATTCTCTGCGACAATTCCTGAGAAATTAAAGCCTTTTTTGAAAAAGTACCTGGAAAACCCGAGCTTTCAACATGTCCAGCCAAAGCAGCTATCTGCTGAAAAAATCGAACACATTCTTGTTCCTTTAAAAAGCAGGAAAAAAATCGATCTTCTTTACGATATGCTGGTAGCCTATAATCCATATTTGGCCATCGTTTTTACAAATACAAAGGCAAATGCTGATGAAGTCGCGGATTCCTTGATTGAAAGAGGTCTTAAAGTTGGCCGAATCCATGGGGATCTAAGTCCTCGAGACCGGAAAAAAATGATGAAGCAAATCATGAATTTGGATTATCAATATATCGTTGCGACCGATCTTGCTGCAAGGGGCATCGATATCGAAGGTGTCAGTCATGTCATCAATTTTGAGCTTCCGAGTGATCTGGATTTTTACGTCCATCGTTCCGGAAGGACTGCTAGAGCTGGATTATCCGGGATTTCAGCGACCATTTATACCCCATCGGATGAAGATGCACTCAATCAGCTTGAGAAAATGGGAATTCCATTTTCAACCGTGGATCTTCAGCAGGGAGAATGGGTAGAGGTTTCAGACAGAAACCGTAGGAAAAATAGAACGAAGCAGACGGATGATTTTGAGAAAAAAGCAAGAAAAATGATTAAAAAACCTGCCAAAGTCAAGCCGGGATATAAAAAGAAAATGCAGCGGCAAATCGATACGATGAAAAAAAGAGACAGACGCTTAAATAAAAAGAAATAATTTTCCATCTATAGGGAGAGTGTTTATTTATGCTTAAAATCGGATCTCATGTCTCCATGAGCGGCAAGAAAATGTTATTGGCGGCAAGCGAGGAAGCAGCTTCATATGGTTCCAATACCTTCATGATCTATACTGGAGCACCCCAGAATACTAGAAGAAAGAAAATTGAGGATTTAAATATCGAAGCAGGCCTTGAGCACATGAGCAGAAATGGGATTGCTGATATTGTCGTCCATGCTCCATACATCATCAACATCGGAAATACAACGAACCCCGACACGTTTGAACTTGGGGTCAATTTCCTGGCATCGGAAGTAGAAAGGACACAAGCAATCGGAGCAAAGCAAATCGTCCTTCATCCAGGTGCCCATGTCGGTGCCGGTGCAGAAGAGGGAATCAAAAGAATCATTGAAGGGTTGAATGAGGCTATCACAAAAGATCAGGATGTCCAAATCGCTCTCGAAACAATGGCGGGAAAAGGTTCTGAATGTGGTAGGTCTTTTGAGGAAATTGCCATGATCATCGATGGCGTCAAGCATAATGAAAAGCTGTCGGTTTGCTTTGATACTTGCCATACCCATGATGCCGGATATGACATTATTCAAGACTTTGACGGCGTTTTGAACGAATTCGATAAAATCATCGGTTTGGACAGGCTCCAAGTGCTGCACATAAATGATAGCAAAAATCCAACTGGGGCAAGAAAGGACCGTCATGAGAATATAGGATTTGGCCACATTGGTTTTGACGCCTTAAGCTATATCGTGCACCATCCACAACTGATGGATGTCCCAAAAATTCTTGAAACACCATATGTAGGGGAAGATAAGAAAAATAAGAAACCTCCTTACAAATTTGAAATTGAAATGTTGAGAAACAAAAAGTTTGAAGAAGATTTATTAGAAAAAATCAAGAATCAATAAGAATGTCATCATCATTTGTGCCCGGTTCCCGATCATATCGCAACCAAAGATGAAACACCATCTTTGGTTGCGATATAATGAAGGGGACCAGGCACTTTCCATTTTGTGCTCATGTTGAATTTTTTTACTGCGTAAACTGAACAAATAATGTGTTTACTTCCTTTGCCACACTTGGTCCGGCAATCTTGGCAATCTCTTTGATCAATTTTGATCGCTGGGCATCATCAAAAATGTTAATATTTTTCCCCCTGATATGAGCCGCAATTTTTTCTGCTTGAGCTTCATTGATTCGGACATTGAATTGTTTGGCATATTTCAATAATTCATCTGCCGTTACAGTGTTCATTTTGTGGTTTATTACATTTTGCAATAATTTCATCGCGCATCACTCCTTAACAAATTCTTATGTTAGAGACAAACGAATTGTGACGAAAAAATTGCAGGTACGAGCATAAAATATTTAATAAAGATGATGGAAAGAGGGGAAGCAATGGTTAAAAAAGTACATAGAAAAGAAAGTGTCGGGCATTTAATCTATCGGTTCATTTTAATCGTGATCGGTGCAGGGCTGGCATCTACAGCAATTGAGTTGTTCCTGGTGCCGAATCGGATTATTGATGGCGGCATCATCGGAATATCGATGATTCTTAGTTTTTTGTTTTCAAACAAGGTTCCATTGATTAATTTTGGGACGCTGGTCGTTATATTGAATTTGCCGTTCATGTATTCCGGCTACAAGCAAATAGGCAAAACATTTATGGTTTCATCCATTTTCGCAGTCATTTCATTGGCGGTAATCGAGCAGCTTCTTCATCATATGAAGCCTTTTATCAATGAGCCGATCTTAGCGACTGTATTTGGCGGCCTGATTTTAGGGATCGGTGTCGGGCTAGTCATCAGGAATGGGGGCTCTTTGGATGGGACGGAGATATTGGGGATCATTTTGACGAAGAGACTGCCGTTTTCTGTGGGAGAATTCGTTATGTTCATGAACGTCTTTATTTTTGGCTGGGCTGGCTTCGTCTTTGGGATAGAGGAAGCAATGTATTCTGTCATGACATATTACATTGCATTTAAAACGATCGACACGGTCATCCAGGGGCTAGATGAAACGAAAGCTGTCATAATCGTCTCTGACCACTATGAAGAGGTTTCTGAGGCAATATTGGACCGTTTGGGACGAGGGACGACGAAGCTGAGAGGGAAGGGTGGATATACAGATAATGACAAGGATGTCATTTATGTGGTCGTCACAAGATTGGAAGTAACCAAGCTGAAATCCATCATCGCCGACATTGATAAAAATGCGTTTATTACAATAATGAATACTCAAGAAACGAAAGGTGCACGATTCAAATCTGCGATTCATTAATGAAAATATCAATGGATTTACTTTTTGATCAAAATCCTGTATACTACTTCATGTTTACAAATCGGAATCATTCTTATTTTAAGGTCGTGATGCAATGAAAAATTCAAATTTAGTCATTGAATTAAAAGATATAAGCTTTCGCTACGAGCGTGAAAATGTGCTTGAGGATATAAATTTAGAAGTTCCTAAAGGTGCCTTTCTCGGTTTGGTAGGACCGAATGGATCAGGGAAATCGACATTGCTGAAGCTGATCCTCGGCTTATTGAAGCCTCAAAAAGGGGAGGTTTTCCTATTCGGTGAAAAGCAATCGAAATTTTCAGGGTGGGATAAGATCGGTTTTGTTTCCCAAAAAGCCAATTCATTTAATTCGGGCTTTCCGGCAACTGTTTATGAAGTAGTGGCAAGTGGACTGACAAAAAAAATCGGCTTGTTCAAATTTATTGATAAAAACGATAAAAAACAAGTGACTGAGGCTGTTAAAGCAGTGGGCATGGAGGCTTTCCTTCACCGGAATATCGGGGAGCTTTCAGGAGGACAGCAGCAGCGTGTCTTTATTGCGAGGGCAATCGTCAGCAGTCCTGAAATCTTGATCTTGGATGAGCCGACGGTAGGTGTCGATGCTAAAAATGTTCAGTCGTTCTATGACATGCTGGACAAGCTGAATCATGAGCTGGGAATCACTTTATTACTAGTCACACACGATATCGGCACAATCAGCAGCAAAGTTACCCATGTCGCGTGCTTAAATAAACATCTGCATTTCCACGGAAGGGCGGATGAATTTGAAGAGCAAAGCGGCCAAGATTTATCACAATTTTACGGGCATGATGTCCATGTGTTGGAACATCATCATACTCATTAACTGTAGGTGAATGTATTGATCAGTGCAATTTTTCATTATCAATTTTTACAAAATGCTTTTCTGACGGGAATCATTATCGGGGTGATCGCACCGTTGCTTGGTGCTTTCATCGTGGTCAGGAGGTTATCTTTAATTGCGGATGCCTTAAGCCACGTCACCTTGGCCGGAATCGCAGGAAGCCTATATTTAAGTAAAGAGGTACCTGCTTTTGCAAATTTAAATCCTCTGTATTTGGGAATGGGCTTTTCAGTTTTAGGATCCGTTTTCATCGAACGGCTTCGAAGCGTCTACAAGCATTATCAGGAACTTGCCATCCCGATCATCCTCTCAGGAGGGATCGGCATCGGTGTAATTTTTATTTCCTTGGCAAATGGGTTCAATACGGATTTGTTCAGTTATTTATTTGGAAGCGTCAGCGCCGTCAGCCGGAACGACCTTTGGATTGTTGCTGGGATCAGTTTGGTAGTGGCCTTGACCGTCATCTTCCTTTATAAGGAATTATTCCTCCTTTCGTTCGATGAAGAGCATGCAAAGGCATCTGGAATTCCTGCGAAAGCCATTCATTTCATTTTCATCGTCATGGTCGCATTGGTCATTGCAATTTCCATGAGGATCGTCGGGATCCTGCTTGTTTCAGCACTGATGACCCTTCCTGTTGCAGCCAGCCTAAGAATTGCAAATGGCTTCAAGCAGACGATTTTGTTTTCCGTTATTTTCGGAGAAATCTCTGTCATTGGAGGATTAATCAGTGCATTTTATTTGAACCTGGCACCAGGTGGAACAATCGTGGTCATTTCAATACTTATCTTGCTCGTGACCATCATCATAAAGAAATTCCGTACTGGTTCAATTAAATGAGGTGGTAAATATGAGGATTGAAAAAGCAATTGAAATGTTGAAAGACGAAGGGTACAAAATCACGGATAAACGGGAGCAGATGCTCGAGTTATTCTCAGGTGCCGATAAGTATCTGACAGCCAAGGATGTGTTTGATCATCTTAAAAATGATTTTCCTGGAATAAGTTTTGACACGATTTATCGGAATTTATCTTTGTTCGCTAAATTAGGCATTTTGGAAGAAACCGAGCTATCAGGCGAAATGCTGTTTCGTTTCAATTGTTCCACTTCGCATCATCACCATCATTTTATCTGCCTGGAATGTGGAATGACGAAACAGATCGAGACGTGTCCGATGCCGGAAGTGAATTTGAAGTTAAAAGGGTTTGAAGTAACCGGACATAAATTTGAAATTTACGGAAAATGCCCCGATTGTATGTAAAAAGTGCTAAATGAGAAGTAGTAAAAAGCGCCTGTCCATTGGACAGGCGCTTTTTCTTTACTTTTGTGTGCTCATTACCCAATTTTCGACCCATTGATTAGCTTCATCCCAGTCTTTTACACGGATGACGCCGGAAGGGATCGGGTCTTGGTTATATGGGGTGTCAAATAATATGACAGGTATGTTCAATGCTTCATGAATGGCAACAGCGTTGTCGTGCTTATCCTCGAAAAAGATATCGACATTATGCTTCTTCGCTGTTTCAACCTTGTGGTGAGACCCAATTAATTCGATATGGTGATACTCCAGGGTATTTTCATCAAACCAATTTTTGGTTACGTCCAGAAGGTGTGATCCCCTGGCGCTGATGAAAAATAATTCGAATTTGTTTATCCAATCATTTAAAACATCTTTTGCACCATCAGCTAATGGGGATTCGGCATAGATTTTCGGTTCTGCCTGTTTAAACCAATTGGAAAATTGTTCTGGTGAAATATCCAATACTTCAGTTAATTCATATTGGGTAATATCATTAAGTGAAAGCTCGAGATCGAACTTTTGATTAATATAAGGAATCAATGTCTCTGGTGAAGTTACAGTGCCGTCAATATCAATACCAAATCTTTTTGTCATTTCAGAATCTCCTCACTTTTTAATCCCTATAAAGTGTATCACAATTTTTTGCATTTGCTAAAAAAAACTTTATGTTCTCTTATTGCTCCAATTGTGCTAAACATTGACATGTTGATTTTTGCTCTTGAAGCACAAACTAAAAGTGCTCCTACAATTGAAAGTGAGGGGATCCGCATGGATGAAGAACGACGTTTAGATAATATCGAACATGATCTTCGCCATGGTGGCGAGTATGTAGATGATCCAGATCGCGACTATCGCTCAGATTATCATAATGGCGAAGATGTGGATGATGTAAAACGTGATTATGATGCTGATTATCGCGAGGAAACCGCGGCTGAATTGGCTGCGCCAATGACAATTGACAGAGACTATGATCGAGATTTGGATGACGAAGAGGCAACAGGGGGGCAAGTGACAGCCTATGCAGGGCTGGCGCTTTCAATTATATCCTTGTTTGTGCTTCCGGTCATATTAGGGGCTGCCGGAATTGTACTCGGATTCATTGCAAGAAGAAAAGGATCAGATGCAATCGGTGCTTGGGCAATCGGTCTTGGTGCTGTCTCCATTATCATCGGGATATTTGTTTTACCCTTTTTCTAGGGTGTTATAGCTTTTCCAAATAGGAGCATTGAAAAAAATGAGGGTGGCACAAAACATAGCTTTTGTGGCACCTTCTTTTTTATTTTAATACTAAATGCTTTTAGCCTCTACTCGCATAGGTTATAGGTTGTTGTTATTCATGAAGGGGAGAGAAGAGTTGATTTTTGCTTTCCGAGGCGCGGGAGGTGAGCCTACTCTCTCCGCTGCGGGGTCTCGCCTTGCCCGCTAATCCCTTCGGAGTCGCTCCAATCAACTTCATAAGATGAATGATTTCCGCGAGAAGCTTTAAAAACAATCTTTGCAAAAGGCTCTTTTCTCATGCTTTGTTGCTATAGCTAATAAATTGTTTAAGCAAAGTTTCAACTTCTAAATAGCGAATACGGAGAAAAGAGCTGGAAAACTTTCATTCAACGAACAAAATAGCTGTTTTGCGTTAAAATCGGAGAAAGGGAGAACCCAGGAGGCGCTGGCTGAGGTGGCCCCCGACCCACCCGCGGAAAGCGAAGACTTGCACGGAAATCAACGGTGGTATTTAACAAAGACTTTCTAAAAAAAAGCTGCCTCCAAAAGGTCATAGAGCATGACCTTTGAAGACAGTCCTTTGCGTTAAGCTTCCTGTTTTTCTTCTTCTTGTTTTTTATAGTATTCCTCAGCGATGAGATCAATTTCTTTTTTCAGTTCTTCCACCATTGTTTCTTCAGGTACTTTTCGAACGGTCTTCCCTTTACGGAACAAAAGGCCTTCTCCGCGTGCACCCGCGATGCCGATATCTGCTTCTCTTGCTTCACCAGGTCCATTGACTGCACAGCCCAAGACTGCCACTTTGATCGGTGCCTTGATTTTTTGGATGTACTCTTCTACTTCATTGGCGATGCTGATCAAATCAATTTCGATTCGCCCGCATGTCGGACAGGAAATCAAAGTTGCCGCATTTGAAGCCAATCCAAATGATTTTAGAAGCTCCCTTGCGACTTTTACCTCTTCGACAGGATCGGCGCTCAATGAGATCCGGAGAGTATTTCCGATTCCAAGGCTTAAGATGGCTCCAAGGCCAGCGGCGCTCTTAACCGTGCCGGCGAATAATGTTCCCGATTCGGTGATGCCCAAATGAAGCGGATAATCGAATGCTTTTGCTGCCTTTGTATAAGCTTCGATCGCTAAGTTGACATCTGATGCTTTCATGGAAACGATAATATCATGAAAATCAAGGTCTTCAAGGATCTTGATGTGATGCAGCGCACTTTCCACCATCCCGTCCGCAGTAGGATAGCCGTATTTTTCGAGGATCTTCCTTTCAAGACTCCCTGCATTTACTCCAATCCGGATAGGGATGCCTCGCTCTTTTGCTGCTTTCACGACAGCTTCGACTTTTTCGCGGCGGCCGATATTCCCAGGATTGATCCGAATTTTATCCGCACCGCCTTCAATGGCTTTAAGCGCTAATTTATAATCGAAATGAATATCCACAACGAGCGGGATATTAATCTGTTTTTTAATATCAGCAATGGCATTTGCCGCACGTTCATCTGGGCAAGCGACACGGACGACTTGGCATCCGGCTTCCTCCAAGCGGTGTATTTCTTTTACAGTGGCCTCTACATCATGTGTTTTTGTAGTGGTCATGCTTTGTATGATCAATTCATTGTTTCCGCCAATCGTTAAATTCCCGACTTTGACTGGACGCGTTTTTGAACGATGTATGATTTCACCCAAAGGTAATTCGCTCCTTTAATTGGTTTCTTGTCAATATGCTACGAAATTATTGTAACAGTGTAGGATATCTGTTGACAAGAAATAGGATGTGAATATACCCGTCACGAAGGAATTTTCATTGCGGATAAACGGGAAATTTATAGGTTTTCCCGCTTTGGATCGCTTCTGGTTTGATGCCCTTATTCAATTTTGAAAAATCTTGGATGACCTGGTCGATGGGAACTGGGATGGGGCCATTATGAAGCTTTTCTACAACGGTAAGGACGGTTTGTCCGGATGAGACTTGCACTTCCTCATATTTTTTGCCGGCATCTTCAGGTGGTGCAGCATCCTGATTTTTTGGATTTGAGGATGATGCATATGACACAGTGGGTAAAGTTCCGACATTTATATCATAATAAACACTATATACAAGGATGATAACTGCGAATAAAGCAATGATTTTTTTCATGGCTCCTGGTCCTCCTATCCAATTTGTATATGTGTATGCTTGTCCACTATATTTATGCTTGAAAAGGCGGGATCGTTGTATGAATGTGAAAAAGCTTACGTTTTTTATAGGGCTGCTTCCTTTTTTGATGGTATTAGGGAATTCGATGTTAATCCCTATACTTCCTTCCATCCAATCGAGTTTAAATTTATCTGCATCCCAAACCGGGGTCATCCTCAGTTCATTTAGTCTTCCTGCGGCTGTCATTATCCCATTTGTCGGTTTTTTATCGGATCGGTTGGGCCGGAAGAAAATGATTGGATGGTCTATCGCATTTGTTATTGGTGGAAGTGTTGTTTGTGGAGTAAGCGTCTTATTTCATGAATTTGCTTACTATATTTTATTGTTTGGCAGGGTAGCACAGGGAATTGGTGCATCCGGGACGACTCCTTTGGCAATGGCGCTTGTGGGGGATATTTTTGAGGACGGGAAAAGGGCTGAATCACTTGGGCTTTTAGAAGTTTTCAATGGAATAGGAAAGGTGGCTGCACCGATAATTGGAGCGGCGGCTGCATTGATTTCGTGGAATACTGCATTTTGGGTCTTCCCAATAGTTTCACTCATTGCCTATATCGGCATTAATAAAAATATTGGCTCAGCGCCTTCGGGAAGAGAACTGGAATCATTCAAGTCTTATATCTCCAACTTCAAAAAAGCCGTTTCAGATAAAAAATTGGTATTGTTTCCTCTTTTCGGTTTAGGGGCTATAGGATTGTTTTTATTATTCGGGCTTTTATATTTCCTGTCCTATTATATTGAAAATACATACCATATCGACGGCTTCTTTAAAGGTTTCGCATTTTTATTTCCATTGGGTGCCTTGACGTTGACATCTTATTGGACTGGCAATGCAATTAAAGAGAATGGGGAAAAAAAAGTGGCATACCTCTTTCTCGGAGCTTCCATGCAAGTGGCGATGTTTGGAATGATGCAAATTTTTGGAGGGTTTTCAGCACTACTATTCTTTATAACCGTTGCTTTTTCAGGTCTTGGTTTTATCCTTCCGGCAATCAATATGATCATCACATCCAGTGTCGATGACGGTGAAAGGGGTCTTGTCGTAAGCATATATGGAACAGCTCGTTTTTTGGGAGTCGCACTTGGACCGATCATTTACAGCAAATGGCTGCACCATACCGATGAAATGTTCAAATACACTTTTTTCATTTCATTCATCTCGTTGCTGCTATGCTTTTTACCTGCCGGGAAGAGGTTTTGGTTTAAAGCAATGAGGAAAGTGGGAGGGGTGTAAAAAAATGCCCTAAAGCAATTTAGCTTTAGGACATAGCACAAACGATCATTCCTGGACTTTTTTTCCTGGAATTTCCTTGATTGAAAGGTAAAGCATGATGATGATGATTAACCAGTCGAGAAGAGCGCTGAATGGTACGGTTGTTCTCAGTAAATCCATGATTGCAAAGAAGACGGTAGGCAGCGTGATCGCATATGCAGTGATCCGCCAGCTATGGCGATATGACAGCTTCCTTGATTGAGTTCTTGCTAAAGCAATTCCAACAAGAGCAAAGATGGATACCTTAATGAAACCAATAGCGGCGACGAAAATGTAGTAGACGATAAACAAAACAGGAAGAATGATCCAAATGTTGCTTTTGATTGTCTTAAGGAACGATGAAATTTTGTTATTATTTAGTGATAGACCATTAAATGTAGAGTAATCGTATTTATTTAATTGTCCATTCGAGGCAATTACAGCTTCATTTTTTAATAACGCAATCAAACTGCCCTTTTGTTTCAGTTCTTTTTCTGTCAGAGAATTTGTGGGATCGATTAAAATAGTCAATCCGTTTTTTTCAACGAATACTGGTTCCTCTTTTTCTGAGGTCAAAACTCCATTGTTAATCGAAAATTTAGGGAGTTCTTGATCGATTGTTTGACGTCCTGCTTCAATTCCCTTTAATGTCATATTTGTAAAGTGATATATAACTGGAATCGTGGAGATCAACATGATCATAAAAACGTAAAGTATTGTCTTGCCAATACCTTGAAAACGGAATCGTGCAATGTTCTTTGGTGAATATAGGCTTTTGATTAATTGTTGAAAGATATTCAAATATGACACATCCTTTTCATTTCTCAATTCCATTTTATTCTTGTTAATGAAAGACTATCAAGAACTAATGTAAAAATATTTTTGTGAATGATGGAGAATATTAAGAAAATGTAAATTACGGCTTAAATTCTTTACAATTCGTTCATAATTCAATGATAATAAGCACAAGTTTGTATTTTTAGTTATAGGGGTTGGATGAATTGGGTTTCAGTATCCAAGATATGATTTTTGAATTTCTTGGTGGTCTTGGTGTTTTCTTGTTTGGAATTAAATTCATGGGGGAAGGCCTCCAGAAATATGCAGGAGAACGGTTAAAATATATTCTGGACCGCTATACAAGCAACCCGGTCAAAGGGGTGCTTGCAGGGATGTTTGTCACGATTCTCATTCAGAGCAGCTCTGCTACAACCGTCATCACGGTTGGACTGGTGAGTGCTGGGTTCATGAAGTTGAGGCAATCAATCGGGGTTGTCATGGGTGCAAATATAGGGACAACGATCACAGCATTTATCATCGGGATCGATATGGGAAAATACTCTTTGCTCATTCTTGCAGCAGGATCTTTGCTCTTATTCTTTTTTAAAAGTCAAAAATTGCAGCATGCCGGACAGGTCCTATTCGGATTTGGAGGAATTTTTTTGGGGCTGGACCTTATGAGTTCAGGGATGGGTCCGCTCAAGAACCTTGAAGTCTTTCACGATCTTACGTTGAATATGAGCACCAATCCGATATTGGGGGTTGTGATAGGAACCTTTATCACCATCATTATCCAAAGCTCTTCCGTGACAATTGGAATTTTGCAAGAGCTTTATTCTCAGCACTTGGTGGAACTGAATGCCGCACTTCCAGTTTTATTCGGGGATAATATCGGTACGACGATTACGGCAGTTCTTGCATCGATCGGGGCAAGCATCTCCGCAAAGCGAACCGCACTCGTCCATGTGATCTTCAACCTAATCGGAACAATCATATTTTTAATCATTTTGCCATTTTTCACATCATCAATTTATTATCTGCAAGGAGCGTTTAATCTTCATCCACAAATGACAGTAGCAGTTGCTCATGGAGCGTTCAATGTCGCCAATACATTAATTCAACTTCCATTTGTGGGTCTGCTGGCATTCATTGTCATGAAGTTGATACCCGGGGATGACTCCCTTGTAAATTATCATACAAAATATTTGGATCCAGTTTTCATAGAACAATCTCCATCCATTGCTTTGGGACAGGGAAAGGAAGAATTATTGAGGATGGGGCATTTTGCCATCAGAGGACTTGAAGAAACAAAGTTGTTTTTTCAAACAAACTTGCAGCCACATGCGGAGGCTGTTGCCAAAATGGAAGAATCAATCAATTATTTGGATGGCAGAATAACCGATTATTTAATACACCTTTCTGAGAGCCCTCTTACAGCTGCTGAATCGGAACAGCATTCGATGCTGGTCAATACAATAAGGGATATCGAGAGGATTGGAGATCATTTCGAGAACATTGCAGAACTGATTGATTACCAACAGCAAAATAAAGTGCAAATGTCCAATGAGGCAAAACAACAATTAAATGACATGTTCCAGTTGACCATCGAGGCCGTCAAATTTTCCATTCAATCTTTGGACCACAGTGATAAAGAGCTTGCCAAGGACGTTGTAATGAAGGAAGAACAGATAGATAAAATGGAAAGAAAGCTAAGGAAAATGCATTTATTGCGTTTAAATTCGGGAGATTGTACGGGGCAGGCAGGAATCGTTTTTGTGGATATCGTCAGCAATTTGGAGCGAATCGGTGATCATGCAGTCAATATTGCTGATGCCGTATTGGAACTAAAACAGTATTAGGAGGTGTGGACCCATTGGAATGGCTTTATTGGACAATCATTACCATATTATTTTTAATTTCATTTGTGGGTCTCATTTATCCGATTATACCAAGTGTTTTATTTATTGTAGCTGGATATTTGCTGTACGGGGCGTTCTTTTCGTTCAATCAATTTGGTTGGGTCTTCTGGTCTGTTCAGCTGCTGTTTACCTTGCTGCTTTTTGCCGCCGATTATCTGGCCAATGCATTGGGAATAAAAAAGTCTGGAGGCACTAGGGCAGGAGTATGGGGCAGTACGATCGGACTATTGATTGGCCCTTTTATCATTCCTGTTGCCGGCATTTTGGCAGGTCCATTTTTGGGAGCAGTATTGGCTGAAATCATTGTCCATCGAACAAATTGGAAAAAGGCGGTCAAAATCGGAATCGGATCGTTGGTCGGCTTTGTCAGCAGCATTTTGACAAAAGGGATCATTCAGCTTGTAATGATCGGTTATTTTTTATTAAGGGTGTTTTCGTAAAGATTATTGTTAAAATCCTGATGCCGATTTTAACGCAAAAATAATTATTTTTTTGTTGAAATAAAATTTCCGGCCGCTACGCTATTTTGAAGTTGAAACTTTGCTTAAACAATCCTACTTTATTACTTAAAGCAACAAAGTATGAGAAAAAACCCTTAAAAGTGGCTATTTGATGTTGGACAGAGCGGAAGGGGCGAGACCGCACAGCACAGCGAGGATACTCACCGACCTCCCCTCGGATAGCGAGCAAATCGACCTTTTCATAACCTAGTTGAACAGCAAAAAACTTTGCAAATGGGGACTAACGAAAATAGTCTTTTGATACGTTTATTTTTATTGAATTTGGGAAAATTATTTATGTTGTTCAAAAGCTGTTACAACGCTGTGCATTTTATTTGAACGATTCAACCAATTTTGGTAATCTTATGATGAAACCCGAATCAAATCCGATTCGGAAAATACGACTACATAAAGGGAGGAATTATTCATGGCATACGAATTACCAAAACTTCCATATGCTTATGATGCATTAGAACCACATATCGACAAAGAAACAATGAACATTCACCACACAAAGCACCACAATGCTTACGTTACAAAAGTAAACGATGCATTAAGCGGGCATGATGAGCTATTAAACAAATCCATTGAAGAATTGGTATCCAATTTGGATGCAGTTCCAGAGGCTGCTCGTACGGCAGTTCGCAACAACGGAGGCGGCCATGCAAACCACTCCTTATTCTGGACAGTTCTTTCTCCAAACGGCGGAGGAAACCCTACTGGAGAACTTGCTGATGCAATTGAAAGCAAGTTTGGAAGCTTCGACAAATTCAAGGACGAATTTGCGGCAGCTGCAGCTGGACGCTTTGGCTCAGGCTGGGCATGGCTGGTCGTTAACAATGGCGAGTTGGAAGTAACAAGCACACCTAACCAGGACTCTCCATTAATGGAAGGCAAAACGCCTATCCTAGGATTGGATGTCTGGGAGCATGCTTACTACCTTAACTATCAAAACCGCCGTCCAGACTACATTTCTGCATTCTGGAATGTCGTGAACTGGGACGAGGTTTCAAAACGCTTTGCATCTGCTAAATAATAATGATTGATTGGCTGGCCCTTCCGAGGAAGGGCCAGTTTTATTTTGTTTAGATTTTTAAGGCGGGACTGTATCCCTTTTTTTGTCAGTTTGAATGTTCCTGTATAATGACTCCTTTTTTTCCTAAAAATATGTCTAGGAAAAAGGGGAGTTCATAATGATGAAAAAATGGTTCAGAGAGGTTGAAGTGACAAAGGATTTATTCCTGTTATTAATAATAGGGGGTATATATTCTTTAAGCATTGCGTTATCGAATACGTTTGTGAATATCTATTTATGGAAACAGTCTGGGAAATTCGTCGATCTAGGCATATATAATTTAAGTATAGTGATTTTTCAGCCCTTGACGTTCATTTTGGCTGGCAGGTGGGCGAAAAAGATTGACAGGGTGATTGTCCTCAGGATTGGGGTGATTTTTTTAGCCTTATTCTACCTTTGCGTTTTATTTGTAGGAGAGCATGCTTCAAAAAACCTTTTTTTGCTCGGAGCCTTGCTTGGCGTGGGCTACGGGTTTTATTGGCTGGCATTCAACGTGTTGACCTTTGAGATAACAGAACCTGAAACCAGGGATTTTTTTAATGGTTTTTTGGGTGCTTTGACATCTGCAGGCGGGATGATTGGTCCGATCCTGGCAGGTTTTATCATTTCGAGATTTATGTCTTACAAAGGATATACGATTGTCTTTGCCATTTCCTTAGGACTTTTCTTTTTAGCGGTAGTATTAAGCTTTTCATTGAAGAGAAGGCCGGCAGAGGGAAAGTATTGGTTTCTGCGGATTTGGCAGGAGAGAAAACACAATGAAAATTGGAATTTGATCACAATGGCACATTTCTTTCAAGGACTGCGGGAAGGGACGTTCATTTTTGTCATCTCGGTTTTCGTCTTTATTTCAACAGGAAGTGAATTTGCCCTTGGAACGTTTGGATTGATTAATTCTGGGATCTCTTTTATCGGATATTCCATCGCTTCAAAAGTTATCAAAAAAGAATTTAGGAAAAAGGCCATTTTATTGGGGGGTCTGATTCTCTACGCAGCCATATTCCTCATTGTTTTTAAAATAAGCTACCCACGTCTTTTGATTTATGCGGCCACGATTGCCATTGCCTATCCGATGCTCCTTGTTCCATATATCTCGATGACATATGATGTGATAGGCAGAGGATGGAAAGCAGCAGAAATGCGGATTGAATATATTGTCGTAAGAGAAGTTTTCTTGAATTTGGGGCGTTTTATCTCGATTATATGTTTTATCATCGCAGTGACCCAATTCAATGATGCTAAAAGTATTCCTTTTCTACTCGCGATATTGGGGGCAGGGCATGCGTGCATTTATTTCTTTGTCAGGAAGATCCATATCCAGGCAACTTAACATGGGAGGACGCATACCCCCTCCTTGAAAATTTATACAACATAAAGAATCCATTCTACTATAGAAAAAAGATGGTGTTTCTTTTACAATACAATAAGGATTAAAAATATTGTAATTTACATGAGAGGATTGTTAGAGCGTTGAAAAAAATGAAAAAAAAGAAAAAGACACATGTACCATTTAGGATGAATGTGTTGTTTTTTGTTGTCTTTTTGCTGTTTTCATTATTGATTCTGCGATTGGGCGTTGTGCAGATTGTTTTCGGGGAAAATTACACGAGGGAAGTGCAGCGTACAGAGGATGTAACGGTCAACACTTCCGTTCCTAGGGGGAAAATTTTCGATAAGAATGGCAAGGCAGTTGTGGATAACACCCCGCTTAATGCCATTACATATACGCGTACACAATCTACTACCCAAAAAGAAGAATTAGATGTTGCAAAAAAACTGGCAAAAATGATTGATAAGCCTGACGATAAAGTAACATTGCGTGAAAAGAAAGATTATTGGATGATGAAATTTCCCGATTTGGCTAAAAAGAAGATCACAGATGCCGAGTGGAAAAAATACGATAACCAAAAATTTTCCGAAGATGAACTATACAATCTCAAACTGGACCGAATATCTGACGGCGATTTGAAAATGCTCACGAAAAACGATCTAGAGGTCCTTGCAATCTATCGGGAAATGATAGGTGGTTATAATCTCGTTCCACAAATCATTAAAAAGGAAGGTGTGACTCCTGAAGAATTCGCTGTCGTTAGCGAGCATCTGAAGGAACTCCCTGGTGTTGACATTACCACTGACTGGGATCGATACTATGCTTTTGGATCTACTTTGAAATCAATCCTTGGAAATGTTTCTCGATCTGACCAAGGTCTTCCGAAAGAATTGGCGGACTATTATGTTGCGAGAGGCTACAGCCGGAATGATCGAGTCGGGACAAGCTATATTGAACAGCAATATGAAGATGTACTTCAGGGAGAAAAAGCAAAAATAAAGAATATTACCGACAAATCGGGTAATGTCACCGATACGCAAACCATTTCGAAAGGTCAAAGAGGAAATGATATTGTGCTATCTGTCGATATCGAATTGCAGCAAAAAGTGGAGAAGATAATTGAGGATGAGCTATTGGCGGCAAAGAAGACTCCTGGCCATGAATTGCTGGACCGTGCGTTTGTCACAATGATGGACCCCTATACAGGTGAAATTCTTGCGATGGCAGGGAAGCAATACGTAAAAAATGAAAAAACGGGAAAACCGGAGCTTAGGGATTTTTCACTTGGAAACTTCACTACTTCTTATGCAATGGGATCAGCTGTAAAAGGTGCTACCGTCCTGACTGGATATAAAACAGGCGCAATAAAGCCGGGAGAAAAAATACAGGATGAAACGCTCCATATCAAGGGGACGCCTGACAAAAGTTCATGGAAATACATGGGTGTGATCAATGACCTGACTGCTTTGAAGCAATCTTCCAATGTATATATGTTCAAAACAGCCATCAAGATTGGTGGAGGACAATACCGGCCGAATGAGCCGCTTCATATCAACATGGATGCATTCGATACAATGCGAAACAGCTTTAAGCAATTTGGCTTGGGGGTACGGACCGGAATCGATCTACCAGGAGAACAAAAAGGATATGAAGGCTGGACGCAAGCTCCAGGTCTGCTTCTGGACTTTGCGATCGGGCAGTTTGATACCTATACCCCTCTTCAAATGGCTCAATATGTATCCACGATTGCCAATGGGGGTTACCGTATGGAGCCTCATATTGTAAAGGAAATAAGAAAACCCGTTGAAAAATCCGGGGAGATGGGTCCGGTTGTAGAAGAAATTGAACCAAAAGTGTTAAATCATCTGGATATGAAGCCTGAATGGATCAAGCGGGTCCAGGAAGGATTCCGTGAAGTGGCACAAGAGCCGGGTGGAACTGCCTATTCGGCATTTTACGGCCATACTGTCAGCAGCCATCCTACCGACTACAGCCCTGCTTCCAAAACGGGGACTGCGGAAGGGCTTTATGATGGTCCAAAGCGCCAGGAATTCGTAAATGCTGGAAAAGAAGTTCCGATGACTTGGAATTTGACGCTTGTCGGTTATGCACCGAGCGATCATCCAGAGGTGGCATTTTCTGTTGTCGTTCCATGGGCATATCAAGATGATCCTGCAAACCCGAGGACAAATACGAATATCGGAAAAAAAATCATGGACGCCTACTTTGATTTAAAGAAGGAACGTGAAGAAAAAGGATTGAATAAATCCACCTCCGTTCAAAAAGTTGAAAATATCGATGATGTTCAAAAAGGCTTGGCCGAAGCAAGAAAAGAAAACGATGAAGGCATCACTAAAAAAGACCAACAATAGGAATTATTTACACCTGACATCAGTCAGGTGTTTTTTTTTGATTACTGCACATAATAATAATGTTCCATTTGATGGCAAGCAGGAATCGAATTTAGTCGAATTTACAAAACCTTTACAAACGATTAAAACCAAATTAATAGTCATCTATTAATCTATTACTCGTAGGACAAAACAACCATTAGTTTTAGGGGGAATTAAGAAATGAAAAACCTAAAGAAATTCGGTCTACTTATGATGGTAGCCATGATCGTAGCATTTGCCGCAGCATGTGGTAACGGCAATAACAGTGCAAGCGATGGAGATAACAAATCTTCAGATGGTGGTAACAAAGAGCTTTCAGGTTCATTGGTCATTTCAGGTTCTTCTGCAATGCAGCCACTTGTTGCAGCAGCTGCTGAACAATTCATGAATGATAACCCAAGCGTAGACGTTCAAGTTAACGCTGGTGGTTCTGGTACAGGTCTTTCTCAAGTATCTGAAGGTTCCGTGCAAATCGGTAACTCTGACGTTTTCGCTGAAGAAAAAGACGGCATCCCTGCTGACAAGCTGGAAGATCATAAAGTAGCGGTTGTTGGTATGACTGCAGCTATCAATCCTAAAGTAGGTATTGACAATATCTCTAAAGAAGATTTAATCAAAGTTTTCACTGGTAAGATCACAAACTGGAAAGAGCTTGGCGGAGCTGACCAAAAAATCACGCTTGTAAACCGTCCTGATTCTTCCGGTACTCGTGCGACATTTGTAAAATTCGGCCTTGATGGCGCAACACCTGCTGAAGGCATCACTGAAGATGCGAACAATACAGTTAAGAAAATCATCAACGAAACACCTGGTGCAATCGGATACCTTGCTTTCTCTTACTTGAATGACGATAAAGTAAAAGGTCTTTCCATCGACGGCGTGAAACCTACTGATGAAAATGTTCAAAGCGGAAAGTTCCCAATCTGGGCTTACGAGCATTCTTATACAAAAGGAAAAGCTGATGGCTTAGCGAAAGCATTCATCGACTACATGATGAGCGACAAAGTTCAAAACGATCTTGTTCCTAACCAAGGATATATCGCTTCATCTAAAATGAAAGTTGAACGTGACGCAAAAGGAAACATGAAGTAATTCAATGCTTTCAAAGTGAAGGCAATTCATGCAAGGGTAAATGCCTCCTGGGCATTTACCCTATTATGACGTTATTAGGGGTGTTATAAATATGGAAAAAACGGTTCCTGCTTCCAAGAGATTGATGAAATCCAGCAAGTCAAGGATGAATGGGGAATTCACTGGAAGGCTTTTAGTTACGCTATGTGCCTTAATCATGATTGCAGCCACCGTCTCGATCACGATATTTCTAGGGACGAAAGGTTTGCAGGCATTCATTAAAAATGGTGTAAATCCAATTGAATTCTTAACCAGTGCAAATTGGAATCCTTTAAAGGAAAAACCAGGATACGGGGCATTGACGTTTATTTTCGGTTCATTTGCTGTTACCTTGCTATCAGCATTGGTGGCCGCTCCGCTTGGAATTGGCGGTGCCATCTTCATGACCGAAATTGCTCCATCATGGGGAAGGAAAGTCCTGCAGCCGGTAATTGAGTTATTGGTTGGAATTCCTTCTGTTGTTTATGGATTCATAGGGCTTACAGTATTGGTGCCATTTGTACGTCATCATATCGGCGGGCTAGGCTTTGGCCTTCTGACAGGTACAGTCGTGCTGGCCGTCATGATTTTACCGACAATCACAACGATTGCGACAGATGCAATGAGTACACTACCCAAAAATTTGCGTGAAGGCTCCTATGCGTTGGGTGCCACACGCTGGCAAACGATCAGAAAAGTATTGATTCCGGCAGCATTACCTTCATTATTGACTGCAATCGTACTAGGGATGGCAAGAGCATTTGGAGAGGCTTTAGCTGTGCAGATGGTAATCGGGAATTCAAGGGACCTGCCGTCCAGCATTTTGGATACAGCGGCAACCTTGACGACCATCATTACCTTGAATATTGGAAACACAACCTATGGAAGTGTGGAAAATAATACGCTTTGGTCAATGGGATTAATTCTTCTCATTATGTCCTTTGGCTTTATCTTGCTGATCCGTTATCTTTCTTCTAGGAGGAAATTATAATGAATAGTAAAGTTGCAGATCGAATAGCAACCAGTGTATTTGGACTGATTGCTGTCATTATCGTCGGAGTTCTGATTAGTTTATTTGCTTATATATTGATCAACGGAGTATCCCATATTTCCTTGAAATTTCTGACAAGCCCATCGAGTTCGTTCCGCGAAGGTGGAGGCATACGGGATCAACTCTTTAATTCCATTTACATTTTGGTCATTACGATGATTATCACAGTGCCGCTTGGATTAGGCGGAGGCATTTACATGGCTGAATATGCAAAGCCTGGAAAGGTTACGGATGCCATCCGTTCTTGTGTTGAAGTATTGGCTTCTCTTCCTTCCATCGTTATCGGCATGTTCGGATTATTGATGTTTGTTAATTTAACAGGCTGGGGATATACCATTATAGGTGGCGCCTTGGCACTGACAGTATTTAACCTTCCTGTCATGGTCCGGGTAAGTGAGGATGCAATCCGCAACCTGCCGCGTGAATTGAAGGAAGCAAGCCTTGCATTGGGAATCACACATTGGCATACGATCAAGACGGTCCTTTTGCCATCTGCATTCCCTTCAATCCTGACGGGGGCAATCCTTGCTGCGGGCCGTGTATTCGGGGAAGCTGCGGCTCTCTTATTTACGGCAGGTCTTTCAACGCCAAGATTGAATTATATGGATTGGAATCCTTTTTCACATACATCGCCATTGAATGTATTCCGTCCTGCTGAGACATTGGCCGTTCACATTTGGTCGGTGAATACGTCAGGGCTTATCCCAGATGCGAAAGAAATATCTGCAGGGGCTTCAGCCGTATTGATTATCGCGGTGCTAGTCTTTAACTTATCTGCAAGATGGATCGGAAGTCTTATTCATAAAAAATTAACAGCAAACAGCAAATAATAATGAACAGGTGTGATTAATTATGTACACTGTGATGGAAGTTAATAAATCGAAAAAAACGTCCAGTATTTCAGTTTCCAGCAAGCCTGAAACGATATTGAAGGTTGAAGATCTGAGTATTTACTACGGCGAGAAAAAAGCGGTCAATAATGTATCCATGAAAATCGGAAAAAATGCCGTCACTGCTTTGATCGGTCCGTCGGGCTGCGGGAAATCGACATTTCTCCGCAGCATCAACCGTATGAATGATTTAATTCCAATTGCCCGCAATGAAGGGAAAATCATATATGATGATGTCAATTTATTGGATGAAAAAATTGATGTGGTTTCATTAAGGAAAGAAATCGGCATGGTGTTTCAAAAGCCGAATCCTTTTCCGAAATCCATTTATGAAAACATTACCCACGCTTTGAAATTCAATGGAATCAGAAAAAAATCGACATTGGACCAAGTGGTGGAAGAAAGCTTGACGAAAGCAGCTTTATGGGATGAAGTAAAGGACCGTCTCCATACTTCTGCCCATTCCCTTTCAGGCGGTCAACAGCAGCGCCTCTGCATTGCAAGGACGATTGCCATGAAACCGACAGTCATGCTTCTCGATGAGCCTTCTTCGGCGTTGGATCCAATTTCTAATGCGAAAATAGAGGAATTGATCCTTAATTTGAAGAAAGATTATTCTATCGTGATCGTAACGCATAATATGGGACAGGCGGCGAGGATATCCGATAAAACAGCTTTCTTCTATAATGGCGATTTGATTGAATTCGATGATACTGAAACAATCTTTACGAATCCTTCCGTTCAAAAAACAGAAGAATACATCTCTGGAAGATTCGGATAGAAGGGGGAAGAAAAGATGTCAACTATCACGGCAAAAAAACAAGTATTCGACATTAATGATTTGAATCTTTGGTATGGAAATAGCCATGCTCTGAAAAATATCAATTTTTCAGTTGCGGAGAATGAAGTCACTGCGATCATCGGACCATCTGGGTGTGGGAAATCAACTTTCATCAAGACTTTGAATTTAATGATCCAAACGATTCCAAGTGTGAAAATGTCCGGGGAAATCATGTATGATGGAAAGAACATTCTTTCATCAAGGCTTGATTTAGTAAATCTCCGCAAGAATGTCGGGATGGTATTCCAAAAAGGGAACCCTTTCCCACAGTCTATCTATGACAATGTAACGTACGGGCCGAAAATCCACGGAACTAAAAAGAAAAAGGTATTGGATGAAATTGTTGAGAAAAGTTTGCGCGACGTTGCATTATGGGATGAAGTAAAGGATAGATTAAATGCCCCTGCACTAGGATTATCAGGCGGCCAGCAGCAGCGTCTTTGCATCGCCAGGGCACTGGCAACGAAGCCTGATGTCATACTGATGGATGAGCCGACATCGGCACTTGATCCAATTTCAACGATGAAAATTGAAGAATTGGTCCTGGAATTGAAAAAGGAATACACAATTGTCATGGTTACCCACAATATGCAGCAGGCTTCAAGGGTGTCTGACAAAACGGCATTTTTCTTGATGGGTGAATTGGTTGAATTCGATGAAACCGAAAAAATATTTTCTAACCCTAACGATCAACGCACGGAGGATTATGTATCCGGAAGGTTCGGTTAAAAGATTGGCAGGTTAATGATTAAGAGCATAATGAGGATGGGGTGTTGTAAATGAATGTACGAACAAACTTTGATCTGAACTTAAAGCAATTAAAAGAACAGTTGCTTCAAATGGCAGATACAGCACGAGATGCATTGAAAGAATCCATTAAAGCCTTGAAAACGCAGGATATCGAGAAGGCAAACGAGATCATTGCAAACGATAATACAATTGATCGCTTGGAGGATGAAATTAACAGCAAGGCATTGGCGCTAATTGCAAAGGAATCTCCTGTTGCAACAGATTTGAGGAAAATCATCGTGGCCATCAAGGTATCCTCAGAAATAGAGCGAATCGGTGATATGGCAGTAAATATTGCTAAATCTACGCTTCATATTGGTGATGAGAAGCATATTAAAAACATCGTGGACATCCCGAAAATGGCGGATATGGCAATGGATATGCTTTCTTCTTCATTAACTGCATTCTATTCGGAAGACGTTACATTGGCAAAAGAGTGCGCAGATCAGGATGATGAAGTGGATAAAATGTATGGCGAGCTGATCCAGGAATTAATGGGATACATCCCCAATCATCCTTCAGCCATCAATCAGATCACACAGCTTGCATTTGTGTCCCGCTATATTGAACGTGTAGCGGACCATGCCACAAATATTTCCGAGCACGTCATTTTCCTTGTGACCGGGAAGAAGTATGACCTTAATGCTTAAATGACAGGAAACCGAGAGCATGGATGCTCTCGGTTTTTTTGCGTTAACTGCTAAAGGGAAAAGGTTCTATTTTTTTAAATGATTGTAAAATTTACGTAAAATTATCACTCCATTTATAGTATTTTTTTCATATTAAAGTAGAATTTAGTATGTAAATTATCCTATGTGGGGGGAAACTGGTGAATATAATCACATCAATTCGCGGACAGCTCAATGGAAATATTCCAAAGTGGAAAAATTTAAAAATGAATAAGTTCTGGAAAAATCAAATATCAATTAAGGGAAAAATTTTATCTGTATTCATATTTATTGCGTTGTGCTTCATTATCACAATCGCCATGGCTTTTATTTTCTTCCAAGAAGCTTATCAAGATATGAATACACTTAAAAAGCATAATGATTATTCCGTTGCTGTCATCCAAATAGGAAGGGCGATGAATGACAAGGATATTCGGATAGCAGATTATATCACCTTCTTAAAAGAGGAGGATTTGACGGATTACAGGAAACTAAGGAATAAGGTCCATCAGCAAATGAAGGATATCAAAAATACTAGTCAAAATGCAAAACAGTCGAAAATTTTAACTAAGATACAAAGCAATAATGAAAAGATGGATCAATTATTTGTGCAGGAAGTGGCGCCAGCGGTTGTCCGTCTCGATGAAGAGGGCTATACGAAAGCCCGAGGTCAAATATCAACTTTGCGAAATCAAAATAATTTGTATCTCGAACAACTTTTGGCTTTGATCAGCCAAGATCAAAAACAATTGCTGGCTGCATCACAGCATCACAAAAATGAATTTATGCTTTTGTTGGTCATCATTACGGTTTTGGCCTGTGCCTTTAGTGGATTAGCTGTATGGATCGTCTCCAACTCCATCCGGAAGCGTCTGCAAAAAGTAGTGAAAGTAACAGAGGAAGTTGCGAAAGGGAACCTTGAAGTAACCATTACCGATACAGAAGGAAAGGAAGAAATTCAAAGTTTGAATCATTCTGTGGCCATCATGGTTAAAGAGCTGAAAGAACTCGTTAAAGGCATTCAAAGTGTCTCAGAAAAAGTTTATAGTCAAAGCGGGCACATCCGTACATACACCATGAATCTAAAAGGTTCAAGTGAGCAAATCTCCAATTCTATGGTAGAACTGGCTTCCGGTGCTGAAACTCAGTCCAATGAAACTAATGAAATGCTGGCGAAGTATGATTCCTTTAACGAACAAATTACAGTCGTAAAGAAAAACAGCCATTCCTTGGATTCAACTTCTAAAGAAGCGCTTGAGATTACCCGGATCGGCCATACTTCTATGAAGGAAACGGTCAATCAGATCAATAAAGTGCATAGTATGATGAAAAATGCTCATTCAGATATCATGCATATGAAAGAAAATGTCCTTGAAATTACAAGTTTTATTGAAATCATTTCCTCCATAGCTTCACAAACGAATTTACTTGCTTTGAATGCTGCGATTGAGGCTGCCAGGGCTGGAGAAGCCGGAAAGGGATTTGCCGTTGTGGCTGAAGAAGTCAGGAAACTTTCTGCCCAGGTTGAAAACTCACTCAAAAGTATGAATAATTTTGTAGAAAATATCCGTCATGTTTCAGAAAAGGTTCATATATCCATCGAAAACGGCTACAATGAACTGGATAAAGGAGCTGAGTATGTCCAAGCTTCCGGTGAAAAATTTGAAAAAATCAAAACAGAAATTGAAGGAATGGCCAACCACATTGAAGAAATTTCAAATAGTATTGAACATTTGTCCAGCCATAGTGAACATTTAAGTCATTCATTCCACTCCATTGCTGAAATCAGCGGCCATTTCAATGAAGGGTCCCTCCGGTCCAGTGCTTCCGTACAGGAGCAGAATGGACTCGTTGAACAATTATTTGCAGAATCAGATTATATGTTGAAAAACGCTGACGAACTTGCCGTACTGGTGAAAAATTTCAAATGAACCGAAGAAATCCCCATAGGCGCTGACCGCCTATGGGGATTTCTAGTATCGTTAGTTTGATTTCGTAATGATTTTTGCTATCGTTTCGTAATCCATATTACTCATCAGGTCGTATTCCCCTATTTGCAAGATGAGCTGGTACTTGTGTTTGATCAGATAATCATTGAAGTCCTGTCCATTGTCAACGATTCCTGCCTTTTCAAGCTCATTGCTGATTTCTGATGTAGTCATTCCGCTATGTACGACTAAATGGAAACGAGTTATGATTTTTTGTTTGTCTCCGTTTCCGGTTTCAGCAGAGGAATCTTTGTGATTCGTTTGTACTTGATCCAACTGCTTCTCTGCTTGGGACAACTGTTTTTTTAATGCTGTATAACTTTCACTTTTCACGATGGTATAGCCTTTTTGTTTCCAGGAAGCTTTTTCTGTTTCAGTGGATTTTCCCTCTGGTTGAGGAAAAAATTTAAGAAAGATAAACATGACAATGATGGCAAAAGTGATGCCGGCCGCAAAGAATCTTGCTGCTCTTCTATCCATTACGATTCTCCTTACATAGGTCGTTATTCAGCTAATATTTCGTTCACTTCAGCAAGGGACAAAGAAGATTGTGCAGCAATCTGCTCCCTTTCGAGGCCCTGACGATATAAATGAAGGACTTGGTTCCGGATAATTTCATTGATATTCCGTTTGTTGGTGCTCCTCTCAGGTGATTTGAACGATATAGGATTCCCGGTCACCATGATCTCTTCCTCCAATATCTTCATTCTTTTTTTAATTTGGTAGTTTTCCTGAAAGAAGGTCAGCGACAATTCTTCCAGTTCTTTTTCAATTAACTTCGTTCGATCTTTAAGGAAGAAAGATAGAATGAAAAGAATAAATGCGAAACCTGACAGCCCAAATAAAATGATCTCCATGAAGAGTCTCCTTTTAATAATTTCCTATGTTATTTATAGCATAGTATGGAAAAAATCTCTATGAGTTTAGTGAGAATTTTGTCGAAGATTATCGTGTATGAATGAGCAAGTTCGGTTGAAAAAAAATAATTTTCTCGCTAAAGCCATTTGCAAGAACAGCTGAACAATTTCCGACAATTTGCGTTTATTGTAGCTTTGTGAAGGTGGTGGTACGATTAGAATAACTAATATTCAGAAAATTGGTGAAGCAATCATCTTGCTAGGAGTGATGAATATGATAGAGGAAATTTTGGAGCTTCGATCTAAAGGGTTATCTTTCCGCAAAATTGCGGTTCAACTAAATACTACTGTAGGAAAAGTCCAATATAGCTGGGTAAAATATCAAAAATCGAGGAAGGAAAAGGAAGAAAAAGAGGAAATGGCCATTCCTGCAATGCCTAAAAAGAAAACGGTCAGAAAAGGTAAATGGAAAGCGCGCATTCATAAAATTCGTGCGCCGCGCTGCGATCTGCATCTTACCTTTTCAAAATATAATCGCTTGTTTTGTTATTGGACAATTGATTCATCGATCATCCGATCCATGTTAAATTATCATCAAACATCGACTGATGATGCAAGAGCTGTCTTACGAATATTTAATGTTTCCGGCATTCCTCATTTTAATGGATCCAACGCTCATTCCTACCAGGATATTATGGTAAAGACCGAGTCAACGGACTGGTATCTGAATGAATTGCAGGAAGGCAGAAGTTATTGCATCGAGTATGGTTTTCTTTTGCCAAACGATCATTTTCTTCCATTGGTCAGGTCAAATACGATCACCATCCCTTGTATTGATAATCAAAAGCAAGGATTAGTCGGAAAAGAAATATTGGACGAGTTCTCAAAAAAGGCTCAAACTACTCCTAAATGGATAGAACATGTCAGTACATACACTTATTATGAGAAACCATCCATCGAAAAGGAGAAGCGATAAAATGGGGGATGCTGCTGTTCGTCCGATCATCCATATGAAAGATGATTTGATACCTCTTGGCAAATTCAGTCCAGAGGATAAGAAAATATACTATGCACAATTAGCTGAGAAGTATTTAAAGATCATTAGTTTGCTGGAGCATGACGAAAGGGAACCAATCATTTTAATCATAAACCCTGCGGTATTCGATATTTTAAAGGATAAAGAATTTTTGAAAATGGTTGATGAGTCGCTAATGAAGGAATTTAATATGAGAAACGCAAAATCCTTCAAGGACAATGATCTTCACTCTATTTATCCAGTGTGGTTGAATATTGACAGGGACATCCTACGGGCATTGCGTACGCTGATTATTCAACAGCGGATATTAGCCATTCCTACAGCTATCAGTCCATTTCCATTTACACACTTTAAAACAAGGGAAGCGATTAACGAACAAATCTCTCTAAGCATTAATAAGTGGAAATCCTATATGGGTGATGCACCGAATGGTTTTTGGCTGCCTGAATGTGCGTATATTTCGGGTTTGGACCAATATTTGCTTGATTCAGATGTGCAATTTACGTTTTTATCAAAATGGGCCTTTGACACTGCAAAACCATATTCTGCAGAAACAGATAGCATTCTTCAAACTCCTAGGGGGCTAAAAGTATTGCCGGTTATAGAAGTGATGCCGCCTATGGATAAGAGTTCGTTTTCGTATCTTGATTACCTGAAGGAAGAAGACAAGGTCTCCATATATTATGTAATTTCTGATAGTGAATTATTTTGCGCTGATGTTGATGGGATGAAAAAGGAATGCCGTACAGCCTTACTGGGCTTTACGTATCTGGGGATGGAAGAGAATCGTCTTATACTGACGGATGTTCAGCTTAAGCAACTTCCACTGCTGCACAAAATGGAAGATGAATTGGTGAATTTGGCAAAAGCCCTCGATGATCATAATCATCGAATCTATCTCCAATTAAAGAGAGAATGGCTGATGTACTGCATGGGGATCATGGATGATTGGCTCAATTTCGATTCAAACGATATTCAGCAGACATTTTCCCAGTATTCGTCAGTCATGACAACTGGTCTGTTGGACAATCAAGCATTATCCATGCGAGAAAGATTACTCCATATCGATCTTCAGAGCCATTTTTCTGATGGTGAAAAAGAGAAGAATAATGAAATGCTGAGTGAAGGTTCGTTGTCAGCTTTGATCCTTTCTTGGGAATACCCGCCCAATATTGTGGGAGGATTGTCAAGGCATGTGCATGACCTGGCAAAGGGGTTATCGAAGAAGGGTTTGGATGTACACATATTGACTACCCGAACTTCTGGTCTGCCTATGTATGACCTTGATGGGCAAGTTCATGTTCATAGGGTTTCCCCAATGCATGAGGAAGAAGAAAATTTCCTCCATTGGATCGCTGATTTAAATAATGCCATGATCCAAAAAGGGATTGAGCTTTTCCGGTCACATTCGTTTGATGTCATCCATGCACATGATTGGCTGGTAGGGAGTGCGGCAAAATTCCTGAAAAAGCAATTCAATATACCGCTTGTCACCACCATCCATGCGACGGAGCACGGCAGAAACAATGGAATCAATAATGAGGTTCAACGATTCATTCATGAAAAAGAGCAGGAACTTGTACATCTGTCGGATGAATTAATTGTGTGCAGTGAATATATGAAAGAAGAGTTGAAGAAACTGTTCAACTTCGAAACTTCCCTGGTAATTCCTAACGGAGTCTATCCATTAAGCATTGACCATACTTTAAGTGATGAAAAGGTTTTTGCTCAAATGATCCGTAATCGGAAGATGGTGTTCTCAATCGGAAGGATGGTAGCAGAAAAAGGGTTTGAAACCATTATTGAAGCTGCGGAGAAACTTGTCGATCAGCGGGAAGAGATCTGTTTCATCATTGCAGGCAGAGGGCCATTATTGGATCATTATCGACAAATGGTGATAAATAGAGGGCTTAAGGATTTTGTGTATTTCATCGGGTACATTTCAGATGAAGAAAGAAATTGTTTATTTAGACAAGCTGATATGGCAGTATTTCCGAGTTTATATGAACCATTTGGAATTGTTGCACTTGAAGCAATGGCAGCTAAAAAGCCTGTTGCAGCAGCAAGGACAGGGGGTTTGAAGGGAATATTCAACAACGAAAATGGCGTGCTGTTTACCCCAGGAAGCAGTGTGGAACTGGCAGACGCTGTTTCATCATTATTAAGCAATCCTGCCAAAGCAGCACGCATTGCCGAGAATGCCTATAAAATAGCCATAACGTTATTTGGCTGGGAACGTATTAGTGAGAAAACTATGAATGTCTATGAGGATATCAGGCTCAAATCTAAAGTAGAGGGCATTAAATTGTAGATGTTTATCATTTTTTAAGGGGGGAAGTATGGATGGAAGCTGTGTCTGCATTAATCAATGATCACTTCATAAGGAAAACATTCATTGAAGCAAGAGGGGCAGATCATCATGTTATGTTATCAGTCGGCAAGCAAACATTGGAAGGCCTTGAAATTCAACTTAATGAACAATCATCGGGTGATTGTTCCTCCTTTGACATTTCTGTCAAAAATGGAACACAGGCAGTCAAGCACATAAAATTAACGGTCATTAACGAACCGATCACTGACCAACCGGACCACATATCATTTATATCGCCGAACGGATATTACACGCTACATTTTTTTAATGAGAGGGTCTTCCTATTGGATGGCTCCATCAATGTCCAAAACATGATGAAAAGCGCCTATTGCTGCAGAATGACAGACAATGTTACCGTGCTTGGGAATAAAGCATTGACTTACCAGCCAATTGCCAAAGGCAATGTAAAAAGCATACAGCGTTTCGAATTTGTTATTCCCCCATCTGCTCGTGTGGAAGGAAAAGTGTGGATCATGAACGGGATCCAAGTAGAAGAAATATTAAAAAACAATAATGCATATAAAAACAGACTAGCATTTCAATGAAAAAAGTGATATTATATAAAAGTCGTACGAATAGTAGAAGAATGCAATGATGAGTTTGGAGGGAAAAACATGCGTGTTAATATCACTTTAGCTTGCACTGATTGCAGTGAGCGTAACTATATTTCTACAAAAAACAAGCGTAACAACCCAGATCGTCTTGAGCTTAAAAAATATTGCCCAAGAGAAAAGCGCGTTACATTACACCGTGAAACGAAGTAAGCAGCAGGGAGATCCCCAGCTGCTTTTTTTGTGCTTAATAGTGTTAAAAAGGAGACAAGGGGCATGCTTATGAATAAAAAAAAGCAGATTAGAAAAAAAATGAAGTCCTCATTAGAGGAATTGGAGAAGTTGGTCTATGAGCAATCCTCCTACTTAATTTCAAAGCGATTATTTGAACTGGAGGATTGGCGCAATGCTAATACTATCGGCATAACAATTTCTAATGGGACTGAAGTGGACACATGGCAAATCATTAGAAGGGCATGGACAGATGGTAAGCGGATAGTCGTGCCGAAATGTCTAACAGAATCGAAAGAATTGTTGTTTAAGCAGATTACGGACTTCACTCAGCTTGAGAAAGTGTTTTTTGGCTTATATGAACCGAAGGCAGAACAGGAAGCCATTGACAAACATCAAATTGATTTATTGATTGTACCCGGACTGGCATTCATGAAAGATGGGTATCGTCTTGGATTTGGCGGCGGCTACTATGATCGCTTCTTAGCCGATTATAAAGGAAATACAGTTTCCCTTGCTTTCCAACGCCAATTAGTTGAATCCCTCCCAATAGAGGATTTCGATAAACCAGTAAAAAAAATCATTACCGATCAAGAGGTTGTTGTGTGCCATGCATAACATGCTTTATGAAATTCCATTCATTTTGATGATTTGTGCTGCAGGAGTGTGGACCCGCAGCCTGTCCGTTTCCGGAGGGATTGCTGCTTTTTTGAGCGGAGGAATGATTGCAGCTGCGTTTGAATGGAGAGGATTATTCGTACTGGGGGTATTTTTCCTGTCTTCGAGCCTTCTTTCAAAATATAAAAAACAAGAAAAGAAAAAGGTGGAAGAGATCGTCGCAAAAGGCGACCGCAGGGATTGGCAGCAAGTCGCAGCCAATGGAGGACCTGCAGCCTTGTTTTCATTCATATACCTCATTCAGAATGGTTCAATCTGGCAGCTGTGTTTTTGTGCAAGTATCGCAGCAGCAAATGCAGATACTTGGTCCTCAGAACTTGGGGTCTTAAGCAAAGGGAAACCATTTTCCATACGGACTTTTTCAACAGTGGAAAAAGGGACATCAGGTGCCGTCAGCTTCATGGGAACTCTTGCTGGATTGATGGGGGCCATTTGCATTGCTCTGGCAGCCATGTTTTTATTTTCTTCTCTGGAAGTTCGGCAGATGCTGTTCATCGCAGCAGCAGGATTTGCAGGAAACATAATTGATACGCTGCTTGGGGCCAGCCTTCAAGTTGAGTTTTATTGCAAAAAATGCGGGATCAAAACCGAAAGGAAGACACACTGTGGGAGCCGGACTGAGAAAATTAAAGGTATTCCTTTCATCAATAATGAAACAGTCAACTTCATATCACCATTCTTTGCAGGGCTGCTGATTTTTGTCCTCTTTCAATAAATCGCTTCAATGAAAAATTTTTGTTTGTTGAAGGATAATTCACTATAATTGCCGCAAAATAAAGGCAAGGAGTGATGAAAATGACAAACGGATTATGGAAATGGATCGTGACTGCGATATTTTTTCTAGTTGCTTATCGTTTTCGCTACCGTATGTTGAATATCTTGCTCGGAAACTTTTTTCTTAGGAAATTTGCGGTCAAGTTCATAATGAATATCCCGGGTTTTCGTTCGAAGATCATTCAAAGCACATTTTAAAAGACCTTTAGCGGGTCTTTTTTTTGTTGCTATTATTCATAATAGTGAGGCTGCTCGCTTTCCGAGAGCATAATAGGCTCTCTGTCCATGGTCCAGCTTTACATGTGCTTCTTTACTTATGTATAGTTAAAGCAACGACTATTCATCCAACTGGGTGACCTATAGAAAGTAGTGGGTAATTTGAGTATGAGTGAATCCTTATTGTTCTGGAAGCTGGCTAATGATTTGGTGATCAAAAGACAATATCGCATCGTGCAGGTTGCCGAAACGGAAAATGAAATGTGGCTTGAAAATTTTTCGAATAAAAAAGCCCCGGTCATCCGGCTTTTGAATCATGATATCGATTGGGGCAATCGGCTTCAGAGAGATATTGAGTTCACCACAAGAAATGGCGAGAAAATTCGCAAGGCTTTTTATAAAAGGCAACTGACCGTTCTGAATGTATATATTTCCAGTTATCCTCCAGTCGATGATTATCACTATCTATTGGAAAAGCCGCACCAGCTCTCCAATCAAAAGGTGCTGCTTCATAATGTGATGCTGACAAAGGAACAGAGGCATGAAGGGCTTTCAATGTTGAATGATTTTTTTCACGAACCGATCATCATCCAAGAGGGACAAGATGGTAGTATTGAAGAGCTGAAACAATCAACATTGCAGGCATCGGTGGAAAAATCTAAAAATGAGAAAAAGTTGTTTGAATTTGGAAAACCATTTTTCACCTATATTTTTATTGCGATCCAAGTGATTGTTTTCATCCTACTGGAATTGAAAGGCAGCAGTACAAATCCTGAGAACTTAATACAATTTGGCGCAAAATACAATCCACTCATCCTACAAGGCCAGTGGTGGAGGTTCATCACTCCGATATTTCTGCATATCGGAGTGCTCCATATCCTTATGAATACCCTTGCCCTCTATTATTTAGGGATTGCAGTGGAGAAAATATACGGACGGATGAGATTCTTATGGATTTATCTTTTTGCTGGATTTGCTGGTTCGGTAGCCAGCTTCGTATTTACGGATAATCTTTCTGCAGGGGCCAGCGGAGCGATTTTTGGCTGCTTCGGTGCATTGCTGTATTTCGGGTCGGTATACCCGAATTTATTCTTCCGGACAATGGGAGTGAATGTCCTGGTGGTCATCGGTATTAATCTCGTATTCGGATTCACCGCATCAGGAATTGATAATGCCGGGCATCTTGGAGGACTGGCTGGAGGCTTTTTAGCTACCGGGGTTGTACATTTGCCGAAAAAGAAAAATTGGAGGAGGCAGCTATTATTTTTGGTTTTGACCATCCTTCTGAGCGCAGGCTTTTTGATTTATGGTTTTCGATACAGCGAAGCAAGTGCTGATCCGGATGTTACAAATAGTCTTGCACAGCAATATATTAAGGATAAACAATATGGCAAGGCAGAAAAGTTATTGAATTCTTATATTGATCAGCATGAAGGAAATGCTGTCACATATTTCTTTTTATCCTATGTGGAGCTTCAGCATGGCCAAAATGAAAATGCAAAGCAGCACCTCATGAAAGCAATCCGTCTCAATCCACGCTTTCATGAAGCACATTATAATTTAGCCCTTATTTATTATGATGAAGGCAATTTCCAAAAAGCTGAAACTGAGGTTCAGGAAGCTTTGAAGTATAAGGACGATAAGAAATATCAAACGCTTTTGAAAGAGATACAATCAAGGATCTAATCAAAGTTGATTTTCTGCATCAGAAGGATTGGCTGATTTGTTTTTGTCAAGAAGATAATATATAAGTTTTCCTTGTTTTTATTTAGTAAAATGATTGGTACGGTACTGTCAAGGGGATCCTCGACCGTACCGTTTTTTAATTTGATCCCAAGAAAGTAATTCTTATATAGTCCTTCCCATAGATTCCCGATGATGATGTTTGTTTGATCTTGTGTGAAACCTGGCAATGGCTGATTATTGTACTTTGGAAGATCCGTCAAGGCAATGTCATCAAATTGGCTTTCAGGAATATGGAAGGCTTTAACCGCTTTATCTTTTGTATATTGAAGTCGCCTATTGATCAACTGATCCATTACTTTTTTCCATTCCATTTCTGTATTTGTGGAAGGAACTTTAAATGAATATAGCGGACTGAACTTTGAATCGATTACATACAGCCCATCGCTGGCCATGATTTGAGCACTCGTGATGCTGTTTCCGACTTGATCATGAAGTTCGGCGTAATGAAAGGAAACCCCTTCAAAAAGCGCGCTATCTTTCCCAAATATCCTTTTTTCACTTTCCAGCAAAGTTACGTTTTGTTTCCAATTATTCGTCTTTTGTTTTAATCTCCCGTTTTCATAAAGCAATCCAATATCCTGGCGTAAATAGGCTTTTTCGTTTAGGACGGATTTTAATCGCCAATCAACTGAATAGGTTGGAGTTTTTCCTTCGTTCAAACTGATTGAAGTGGAAGCTGAAAGAAACATTGCTTTTTTGTCGATTGGAAAGAAAATGATGCTTTCCTTTGCGGCTTTGTTTGGCAGATGGAATAGGGATAGGGTGATGACAACCATTAATATTGAAGTGGATAGGACCCTTAATTTTGTATTTTTCATGAGTTTGACTCCCCAACGTTTTTAGGACATGTATATGAATTCGGCAATTAAAATAGAAGGTATTTTTTGGTCCATCCTTGACCATGATGGAAATTAGACTCGACATGAGAGGGGCCAGCAAGGATGGAAACCAGAGAGAAACAGCCTGTTTCTTCTAATATAGAAAAAAATATAGATTACATGAAAACAATGATGGCCGTTGATAAAAGCTTTGATGTGATTCAGCTTGATCTTGCTTATGCAGGACGAAAAATGGTCATGTTCTTGGTGGATGGATTCGTTAAGGATGATATTCTTCATTATCTAATGAAGCTTTTGGCAGGTCTCGATGAAGACCAGCTTGAAGATGATGCGTTAAATAAACTTCTGAAAAAATATATTCCCTATGTAGAAGTCGAAGAGAAGGATGATTTAAATATCGTCATTGATACGGTTCTTGCAGGACCAACCGCATTACTTGTTGATGGAATCGATAAAGCGATATTGATAGATGCCAGAACCTACCCCGTAAGAGGGCCGCAGGAACCGGATTTGGAAAGGGTGGTCAGGGGGTCGAGGGACGGATATGTAGAGACACTTGTATTCAATACTGCGTTGACCCGGCGAAGGATCCGGGATCGAACGCTGAGAATGGAATATCTGCAAATTGGCAGACGGTCGAAGACGGATGTGGTTGTGTGCTACCTGGAAGATATTGCTGATCCCAAGTTAGTGAATAAGATCAAAAAATCATTATCAATGATTGATACTGATGGACTGCCGATGGGTGAAAAAACCATTGAGGAGTTTGTGTCGGGCAGGCACTGGAATCCGTATCCAATGGTACGGTATACAGAGAGGCCGGATACTGCTGCAGCCCATCTTTATGAAGGACATGTCTGCATCATCGTCGATGGCTCCCCCAGTGTTTTGATCACACCCACAACCTTTTGGCATCACCTGCAGCATATAGAAGAATACCGAAACAAGCCATTGGTTGGCGCTTACTTGCGAATGGTTCGTTTCATTGCTGTCTGGGCATCGATTTTCTTACTTCCTTTATGGTATTTGTTCTCCATACATCCGGATTTATTGCCGATTTCTTTTTTTTATGTCAGTCCGGATGACATGGGGGATGTTCCACTTTTCCTGCAACTGATTCTCATTGAAATCGGAATAGATATTTTAAGGATGGCAGCCATTCATACCCCTTCCTCTCTGGCTACGGCATTAGGGCTCGTGGCTGCATTGATGATAGGACAGGTTGCTGTCCAGGTTGGGTTGTTCATCAATGAGGTCATTTTATACTTGGCGGTCGCTGCAATTGGAACTTTTGCCACCCCCAGTTATGAGTTAAGCCTCGCCAACCGGTTGGTCCGGATTTATTTGCTGGTCGCAACAGCATTATTTGGACCATACGGCCTGATTGTCGGGACCACTCTCTGGGTCATTGCATTGACACGATTAAAATCGTTTGACATACCTTATATGTGGCCGTTCATTCCCTTTAATTACAGAGCATTCCGCGACGTGATGGTCCGATCGCCGATCCCGCTCAAAAATAGGAGACCGCGTTTTTTACATCCAAAAGATCCAGATCGATAAAACCTGTCTATCCATAGAGGCTGTCCAGTTCCTAGGTGCCATGCACATAGGAGAAGGCAGCCTTTTCCTTGTGTTCGATTGGTTAATACTTTTGTTTTATCCGAAAATATTTTATACTTAATAAATGAAATGGGTTAAAAGGCTGGGAAATAAAAATGAAAACGGTTTACGATGTCCAACAATTTTTAAAGCGCTATGGGACAATAATTTATACTGGAGATAGATTGGCTGACTTGGAATTGATGGAAATGGAATTTATTGATTTGTTTCAAGCAAAGGTCATTGATCCAAAAGATTTTCAATCGGCAATATTGGTTATAAAACAACATATTCAAAAAGAAAAACAAAATCTAAAAAATCGTGGTGAATAATGAATGATGGAAAAATGGCTTGTAGGTGTAGATCTTGGAGGTACGACGACTAAGCTTGCTTTTTTGAATACATATGGAGAAATATTGCATAAGTGGGAGATACCAACGGATACAAGTAATAAGGGGAAAAGCATCATCATCAATATTGCCAAGTCCATTGATGAAAAATTAGAAGAACTCGACCAGCCGAAAGAAAAACTTGCCGGAGTTGGAATGGGGGCCCCTGGTCCAGTCGATATGTCCAAGGGCATTATTTACGAAGCGGTTAATTTAGGCTGGGAAAGCAATTATCCATTGAAAGACCTGCTTGAAGTGGAAACGAATTTACCTGCGGTCATTGACAACGATGCAAATTGTGCAGCACTCGGAGAAATGTGGAAAGGTGCTGGAAATGGCTCAAAAGATACGATTTGTGTAACACTCGGTACCGGTGTAGGCGGAGGAATCATTGCAAATGGCCAAATCATTCATGGCGTCAAAGGAGCTGGCGGTGAGATCGGCCATATTACAGTGGTCCCTGAAAATGGAGCGCAATGCAACTGCGGGAAGCGCGGGTGTTTGGAGACTGTCGCCTCAGCAACTGCGGTTGTAAGGCTTGCGAAGGAAGCAGTGGAGGTATCTGATACCCCATCAACCCTTCGTGAAATGTTCAAAAGCGGGGAAAAGGTCACGGCAAAAGATGTATTTGATGCGGCCAGGAGCAATGATGGGCTAGCCAA
Organism: Falsibacillus albus; assembly: GCF_003668575.1. NCBI lineage: Bacteria > Bacillati > Bacillota > Bacilli > Caryophanales > Bacillaceae > Falsibacillus > Falsibacillus albus. The sequence goes on from NZ_RCVZ01000001.1 coordinate 465,709, forward strand.
GAAGGTCGTCAATCAATTGGCATACTATTTGGGATTCGCTTTATCAAATTTAGGAAACGGTCTCAATCCCGAAAATATCGTCATCGGCGGCGGTGTGTCCAAAGCCGGGGATATCCTACTGGAGCCTGTAAAGGAATATTTTAAGAAATTTGCATTTCCGACTGTTGCAGAATCAACATCATTGGCGATTGCAACATTGGGCAATGATGCCGGAGTGATTGGTGCCGCTTGGCTTGTCAAAAGTACAGTAAAATAAATCTTTGAAAAACTGGCGATGATCGCCAGTTTTTTTATTTTGGCTTTGTTAATGCTTGGGGGCAATTAGCTTATGCCAGCTGTTGATTGAGTGCAACGACAACCGAGGAGGCTCCCGCCCCGCCCGCGGGAAGTGAAGACTTTGCACGGGAATCAAATGAGATGTTTAACAGGGTTCCATATAAATTGTTTCTGCGAATGATATGAAACCTTGTCCAAATCGAAACGTCTATAAATGAGGTGAAAGATCCTTTTTTGACATTTATTTTCAATCTTAATTTGATGGATATGGTCCAAACTAAAAATAAGATCCTTTCCTGGACTTTTAATTTAAATAAGGAGGCCAGAAATGAAATTTTTGAAAAAAACGGACATTTCCATTGTTCTATTAGCTGCCGGGTTCCTTTGGCTCAAGTCATATATCGTTTACAAAACGAGCTTTCATATAAAAATTGAGAACGGACTACAAGAATTTATTTTACTCATAAATCCATTGAGTTTTTTGCTTCTCATATTCGGTGTCGCCTTTTTTATTAAATCGGAGAAAATTCGCAATCGCTATGTTTTAACTGCGAGCTTCATTCTGTCATTTGTTTTATACGCGAATGTAGCATTTTATCGTTTTTTTGATGATTTTCTTACGCTGCCGGTTTTGTTTCAAACCAATAATTTCGGAGATTTGGGAAATAGTGCGGGAGAAATCATTCATTGGGGAGATATTTTGTTTTTCGCGGATACGTTCGTATTGACCATTCTTATGAGACGGAAACCGGGTTTTCTTCAATTAGATTTTTTTTCGATAATAAGCCGGCGTGGATTCGTGTTGTTTTCCATTTCCCTCATTTTATTAAACCTTGGACTTGCTGAGGTGGAGAGACCGCAATTGCTGACAAGAACCTTTGACAGGGAGATGTTAGTGAAGAACATCGGAACATTCAACTACCATTTGTACGATATCTTTCTTCAATCGAAATCCTCGGCTCAGAGGGCAATGGCCGATGGAAGCGAGTTGGTGGGAATCAACAACTATGTCCGTGCCAATTACCAGGAGCCGAATGAAAAATATTTTGGGATAGCGAAAGGCAAGAATGTGATCATTGTTTCGTTGGAGTCCTTGCAGAGTTTTGTGATCAATCATAAAGTGAATGGAAAAGAAGCAACTCCATATTTAAATAAATTCATTCATGACAGTTTTTATTTTGATCATTTTTATCATCAAACGGGACAGGGCAAAACATCTGATGCAGAATTCTTAGTGGAAAACTCATTGTTTCCATTAGGAAGGGGAGCGGTATTTTTCACCCATTCAGGAAATGTATATCATTCCATGGCAGAAAGACTGAATGAAAACGGCTACTACACTGCAGGAATGCATGCAAATAATAAAAGCTTCTGGAATCGGGATATCATGTATAAATCCCTTTCCTACAATCGTTTTTATTCCATGACAGATTATTCGATTCGTGATGAGGATGTCATCGGATGGGGATTAAAGGATATCCCCTTTTTTAACCAATCCGTCGGCCTAATGAAACAAATGCCAACCCCTTTTTACACCAAATTGATAACATTGACGAATCATCACCCATTTAAATTAGATGAGCAGGACAAGCTCATTGATGAATTTACATCTGGTGATGGTACGTTCAATCGATATTTTACAACTGTAAGATATACCGATGAAGCCATTAAGCAATTTATTGAAGGGCTAAAAGAACAAGGACTTTATCGAAATTCCATCATTGTTTTATATGGGGATCATTATGGGATCTCTGAAAATCATAATGAGGCGATGAAGCAATATTTAGGAAAAGAGATCACGCCGCTTGCCAACACTGAGCTTCAAAAAGTCCCGCTTTTCATTCATATCCCTGGGGTTACAGACAAAGGCAGAGGAAAAGTGATCAGTGAAGTCGGTGGACAGGTTGATATAAGGCCGACGGTTTTGCATTTGCTTGGCATATCGACTAAAGGAGATATTCAATTTGGTACGGATTTATTCTCCAATAATCATGGGGATTTTGCCGTCCTAAGGAATGGAAGCTTCGTTTCAAAGGAGTATATTTACACCAAAAACGTTTGCTACAGCAAAATAACCGAACAACCCGTCCAAAAAGAAAATTGCCAGCCATATAACAAAAAGGCAAAACAAGAGCTAGATTACTCCGATAAAATCATATACGGCGACCTTTTAAGATTTTATGACCAAAAAAATGCCGCACTCAAGGGAGAATGAATAATATTCTCCCTTTTATCATTTTTCCCGCATCCCTACATAACCTTAATTGAAATAAATGCTTAGGAGGGAGATTCATGAAAATAAAAGCGAGGGAAGGAGACACGCTTACATCGCTCAGCCAAGCGTTTTATATTCCTGTGCCATTGATACAGGAAGCAAATGGACGTCTCGATTCCGATGTATTGACTCCAGGCAAGCAGGTAGATATTCCAGGATATGAAAGTGAGCAATACCGCCTGCGACAAGGAGATTCCCTATGGGAAATTTCAAGAAGGTGCGAGGTGCGGGAAGATGCCATTCTGATGCTAAATCAGGGGATCAGCTTCCAAAGCATTCAGCCTGATAAGGTCATACTCATTCCAAGTAGAATAAAGAACATCATCATAACGGAAAAGGTTCCATATAATTTTGATACCTTCAATAAAGACCTATTGAGATTGTTAACTGTTTATCCATTTATCAAGAAAAGAGTGATCGGTAGGAGCGTGTTAAATCAGCCGATCATTGAATTGAAAATCGGAAGGGGAAAAGAAAAAGTTCATTGGAACGGCTCATTTCATGCAAATGAATGGATAACAACCCCAGTCATCATGAAGTTTATTAACGAGTTGGCACTCTCCGTCACCAATGGAAAAGAAATAATGCACACAAATATGTTGAAAATATTCGAAACAAGGAGTATATCCATTGTTCCCATGGTAAATCCGGATGGAGTTGATCTCGTTCTGAATGGCCCGCCAAGCCATATCAAAGATAAACTCATTCAATTGAATGGAGGAAGGGATGATTTCACTGGATGGAAAGCAAATATCCGAGGGGTGGACCTAAATAAACAATTTCCGGCAAGATGGCAGGATGAAAAGCAGAGAAAGAATCTCACATCGCCTGGACCAAGGGATTATGGAGGAATTAAGCCATTATCCGAGCCCGAAACAATCGTGATGGCTAAATTGGCCCAAAAGGAAAAGTTTGATGTACTATTGGCTTTCCATACCCAAGGACAGGAATTTTATTGGGGATTCGGAGGCTTGGAACCACAGAAGTCTAAATCATTGGCAGAAGCAATTGAGAAAATGAGCGGTTATTCGTCAGTTCAATTTATAGATAGCTATGCAGGATATAAAGATTGGTTCATTAAGAAATTCCGTAATCCTGGATTTACCATTGAATTAGGAAAGGGAATCAACCCTCTGCCGCTCTCACAATTTGATGAAATATATTCCGCCTCCAGGGGTATATTTATAGCGAGTTTACTTTATTAAACAATTTTGGGTATTTTAAACGATTACAATTTCATGAAAAATATATTAAAATTATGAAACATTTTATGGTGAAAATCGTACTAATTGATAAGGAATGTGGGAAGGGAAGTGGTGGGGTGATAAGATTCAGCTTGAAATGTGTGGAATATCTTAAATTCTCACTACTTTTTTGTGTCTTATTTTTTATTCTTTCCGGGTGCCAGGATGTTACACAGAGTCAAGTGGAGAAGGGAAAGGTAGAAGAGGCTACCCCCACTGAACTACCTCAACCTCATAACGAAATCAATGCAAAGAAGATCACTCCTATTCCAACAGAAGGATTCGACAAAATTGTCGGATGGCAGGATGAGCAGTCGATTATCTTTCTGTATGAGGAGGATTCCAAGGCAATCATTGCTTCTTATAACCTCTATTCTGGACAGCAAAAAGAACTATACTCCACTGAAGATCCCGTTACAGATGTCATCTTGAGTCCGAATGGCAAAATGATCCTGGCCATCACATCCCCTTATACTTATCGAGCAACGGTTCATGTTATTTCCATCCAAGAGCCAAAAATCCTCTACTCACAGGATATTGACAGCTTTCAATTAAATGTCGAATGGAACCGTTGGGATGAAAGCAGCATCCTCATTACAGCCTTTGATCAAAATTGGGGATTTAAGGTATTTCTCCTGAATTGGAATGGAAGAAGATTGGAGCCAATAGATGCCCCGCAGCCATTTTTAAAATGGCAATCGAAAAGTTCGCTGCTTGCACAGGATTGGGATAGAAATGGTCAGAGTCTTGAAGCACCGATCATGTCACTTGATATCCGAAAAATGACAGAATGGAAGCAGGTTACTCCTGCTGCCATTCATTTTGATGTATTCGGAAAGATCTTAATGACCATCACTGAATCATCTACAGACAGCGACCGTGCCATCTATCAATTTTACGATGGAGATATGAAAAAATTATCGAGCTTTACAGCTCCGCAAATAAGCCAGTATTCTGATTGGCTCGTACCTTACTATGACCTGAACGATCAAACAAATGAGCTGCTCACATTCGTCCCGTATAAAAGTGGTGTCATTGATGAATACACAGAAGGTTTCCAACTCATGAAATATTCATTTGATCAAGGTAAACAGACCATAGTGGTTGACCATTTGGACAATGAACCATTAAAATGTTCACCAGATGGCACCAAGTGTTTATATGGATTTCAGTTGGAAAAGCTGATTGATATTAAAACAAATAAAATAACGAATCTTGTTCAACAGTAGGAGGCGCAGCTAAAAATGGCAATTGTCGACGTAACAGTGATACCAATCGGAACAGAAACTCCAAGCATCAGTCAATATGTGGCAGATCTCCAGACAATTTTAGCATCGTATCAGGATGAGGGGAAAATACGCTTTCAATTAACACCTATGAACACAATCATTGAAGGGGAACTGCCGGTTTTGTTTGAAGTCATTCAAAAAATCCATGAAGCTCCATTTTCAAATGGAATCCAGCGTGTTGCAACGAATATCAGAATAGATGACCGTAGGGACAAAAAGCGGAAAATGGAAGACAAGTTGGAAAGTGTCCAATCTAAATTGAAATAAAAAGGCTCTTTTCAGCTGGGAAATTTTCATTCAACGAAACGTAAAAATCGGGATTAGGATTTTAACAACAAGCTTTAAGAAACCAGCCAATAAAAAAGGGCTATTTTAGCAGCTCTAAGGTTAACGCCAAAAGGGATTGAAAATGATTTCTCAATCCCTTTTGGCGTTTTTTTTATAATCGTAAAGTTTATTGCTATTAGTCAAGGATCTAGAAGGTTGATTTTCGCGGAAGGGTGCTCACTTTCCAAGGGGCGGGGGGTGAAGTCCTCAGCAATCTAAAACATTCCGCTCCAAACTATTTTATGGGGAAATTTTCAAAGATAAAAAAACTGTAGACAAACTCAAATTTTTTGAATTTGCCTACAGTCCATGGCTGCAACTAAAGCTCTTTTTTAATGGGTAATTGCAGGGAAGCCGTGATGGACGACTGTCATGAAAGAGAACCAGCCAAATATCCCCAAAGCACCTAATCCAAATATGATTCCTAATAGGTTTTTGGTTTTAAAAGCGTTTACACTTGCGAAAACAGCAAGCAGAGCAACAAGGGCAAAAATGATAACAAGACCCATTTATGATGACTCCTTTCCTTGGTTGAGAATTTTTATATGTAAGATTATAGCATTCATTCATATTTTATAGTTTTTTTTCCAATTTGTCGAGGTACTGTTTTGGAATGTTTTTCTCTCTTCAGTAGTATGCTGCATTTTCAAGTCTCTTATGTTTTTTCATTCCAACCTTTTTCATGATAAAATCGAAATGGAGGTGCTTTAATATGAAATGGAATAGAATTCCACTGGGACCGATTCAAACAAATTGCTACATATTGACTGACGATGATTCACATTGTTTGATCATAGATCCAGGTGATGAAGCTGAACATCTTATAAATTGGATTAAAAAGCGCGATCTGAAACCGCTCGCTATATTGCTGACACATGCTCATTTTGATCATATCGGTGCTGTTGATAAAATTCGTGATAAATATGAAATTCCGTTATATATTCATGAAAAGGAAGCAAAATGGCTCCTGGATCCTGCCCTTAATGGATCTCAGTTTTTCAACCTGATCGAACCGATTAGGATCAAACCTGCTGATCAATTCCTTGCAGAGGAAGGGATGCTGCAAATAGGACCATTTCAATTGAATGTCCTGGAAACCCCTGGCCATTCTCCTGGAAGCGTTTCGTATTATGTGGAAAAGGATGGTTTCGTGATCGCAGGTGATACGTTATTCTTCCAAGGGATCGGGAGAACCGATCTTCCTGGAGGAAACCAAGATCAGCTGATGAAGACGATCCATAATAAGCTATTAACGCTGCCGGAAGACACAATTGTGCTTTCAGGACATGGGGTGGAGACCAATATTCAGGATGAAATGGATGGCAATCCATTTTTGACAGGGTTTTAAAACTTTGTATAAATACAATGGCATGTTCATAACTATATAATAGATTGACTGACATCTTAATTAGTCCCATCTTATGATTGGATTTTAGTGTAAAGAGGTCAGTCTTTTGTTATTCCATGTCTTTGGAGGCATACAATGAAGGGTTTTTTAATGAAGAAAATCAAGAAAAACGGAATGTTGACGGTATCTGAGTATATGGATCTTTCCTTATACCATCCACAACGGGGCTATTACATGAGGATGCAAAAGAAAATCGGGGATAAGGGGGATTATATAACAAGCTCCAAAATTTCACCCGTTTTTGCAAAGATGCTCGTGCAATATGCCCTGTCCCAATGGAATAAAAAAGATCTGGACTATCGATTCTGTGAAATCGGGAGCGGGGATGGGACATTTGCTCATCAATTCCTTACCCAGCTTAAGGAGCTTTCTCCTGAAGTTTACAATAAACTGACGTATTACTTGATTGAAAAAAGTCCGTTTCATCGCACCCTTATCGAAAAAAACGTGAACTTTCATTCCATGGTGCTGCTGGACGATCTAAAAAAAATCAATTCTTTTTCTGGCATCGTTTTTTCAAATGAGTGGCTGGATGCACTCCCGGTTCATGTAATCGAGAAAAAGCATGGGTCCCTTTTTGAAATAATGATTTCTGTGAAGGAACATCAGCTGATTGAGACAAGCATCCCATTAACAAATAAAAAGATCATTTCCTTTCTCGAAGAATATGATCTTAATTTGGGAAATGGCCAAAGGATCGAAATTCCATTAAAAATGATCGAAAGCTACCGGCAATTGGTTCATTCCATACAGAATGGGACGGTCATTACCATTGATTATGGGTACTTGGAGAGTGAATGGAAACAGCCTTATTTAAAAAAAGGGAGCCTGAGAGGATACAAAGACCATCGGATCCAAGAAAATTATCTTGCATCCCCCGGTGAAATGGATTTGACGTCACATATTCACTTCGATGTTCTGAAGCAATTAGGCGAAAAAAATGGTTTTCACTCAATACTGCTTGAAGATCAACGAACATTCCTTGAGAATTTGGGGATTTACAAAGAATTATTGAATTGCACGGACATGGATCCATTTTCTTATGAAAGAAAATGGAACAGGGGCATCATGCAGCTCATGGACGGGGGAGGAGTCTCCAGCCGCTTTAAAGTATTAGTACAGGAAAGAATCATTAGAAAGTAAAAAGACCATCTGCAAGAGTAGTCAATCACTCAGTTGCCGAATGGTCTTTTGTTTTTTGGAAGGTACAGCTTATCAATGTCCTCCGCCTGGAGTCATCATAAAGGTCGTCCAGTATGTGAATCCTGCAAAGAAAACGGTTAAATACGCTCCAAAAACATAAATATACATACGTTCAGATAATTTCAAATAGCTCAATAAAATAAAGAATCCTGTTTGGCCTAGGAAGATCAAAGCTGTTTTATCCATACCTCCTAGGTAGAAAAAGACTGTGAAAATTCCTGTCCAGAAGCCCAATACTCTGTACATGCGATCCATTTATGTATCCCTCCTTTTTACCCTCGGTCCATCAATTAAATATTATAAATGAAACATGAATAAATTGTAAATATTTCATCGTCCTTAGTTTATGACATTTGCCAGATAATTAAACAAATAATTGGCTATTTTTTAGGCGATTGAAATAAAACGTTTTCAATTGATGGTTATTTTTATTATACATGAAAAGAATGGAAAGGAAATGGACAACTTTTTTAAAATCTCATTCCACGCTGCAGGGCCCCAACCTGCCTCAATCAACATCAAATGATGAATTTTTTTGTGAAATTCGGTAGTTCCGGACCGAATTGTCCCCTATCTGTGTATCGTTGTGCATATAACTGTACAATACTTATACATATATTGTACAATTGTTTTAGCAATCAAATACTGGAATGAAATAAAGGAAGGGGAAGATATGGAATGGAGGAGCTAATCTTTTATACGTACCCGAGCTGTACGTCATGCAGGAAGGCAAAGAAGTGGCTGAAGGCAAATTCGATTGAATTTTCCGAGCGTCATATATTCAGGGACCCTCCAACCTTGGATGAGTTAATGGGAATCCTGTCTCATACCACCGAAGGTCTGGATGAAATCCTTGCCACTAGGAGTCAGTCTTATAAAGATTTATCCGTTGATATCAATGATCTTCATCTATCTGAAATCCTCCAATTGATCCTCGACAATCCAAAGCTTTTGAGAAGGCCGATTCTATTTGACGGTAGCAAAATTTTAGTGGGCTATCATCCTGAGGGATTACGAAGCATGACCAATAAGAAAAAAGCATTGCAGCTGACAAGTTGAACCATAATAATGAGGTGGGGACATAACTAAATCACACATAAAAGGCGAACAATTTCAAGAAAAATTAGGGATCTGTTATTACACCGTTTTTGATTTCCTTGCAAGACTTCGCTTTCCGCGGGGCGGGCGGTGGACGTCCGGAGTCTCGCACCTTCCGCTCCAATCAATATTAATCGATGATTGGTGCAAACCGAAAGGGACAGCCGCTTTTAAAGTGTACCCCTTGTAAAGGACATCTTTAAAAAAGGGCTAGGCTACCTGAAGAAGATGATTTCTGTATTGTACAGGGGTCATCTTTTTTCTATTCCATTGATATCGAGTATGGTTGTAATGATGAATATATCTGTTTACCTCTTTGTGAATTTCCTCAATTGTTTTACATGCTTTAATGTTTACTTCATCTTTAAAGTGACCAAAGAAGGACTCGATTGGGGCATTGTCCCAACAGTTTCCCCTTCGAGACATAGACTGGAGTAGTCCCAGTTTCTTCACGTGTTTCTGAAAGTCAGGGTGGGTATAATGTGTGCCTTGATCAGAGTGGATGAGGGCATTTTCAGCCTTTTTAAACCGTCGATTTTTCTTTAGCTTGTTCAATGTTTCGGAGGCTAAATCCATCGTGATCCGACTAGAGACATGATGCGCTAGCACTTCGCCTGTAGACCCATCCTTGATTACTGACAACTCTTTGTCCACCATGATATTGGAGGTAAGTAATATCAGTGAGAAGTACTTTTCCAGGCGGTTGAAGTTACGGTTTAGCAAGTTAGGAACAACGCGGTGTTCCTGAGTTGCCTTCATCAGTCTCTTATAAGGATTTGCCTTTCGCGCAGGGCAAACAATGTCATATTTCTTCATAATCCTTCGGATTTTCTTTAGGTTGAAGATACACTGAAATTGCCCCGCCAATGTCATCTTGATTTGACGTGCCCCTTTCTTCCGACCTTTAAACACAAAGGCTTTTAAGATTAACTCTTTGGCTGCTTCATCTTTGGTTTCTTGTCGTTTTCGATGTGCTTCAGCCTCTGGGGAGAAATAACGATAATAACCACTACGTGAAACACCAGCTATCACACAAAGGAATTTAACCATATGTTTCAAGTTGTATTTCTCTATCACATATCGAATAAGAACGAACTTTTGGCCAGCCGGTACGTTCATTTCAGCCCCCTTTCTAGCATTCGGATCTTTTTTAAGAGTTCATGTTCAGCCTCCAGTAAGTTCATCTTAGCTTCCAACCGAGCATATTTTTCTTCTAAAGATAACTCCTTATCACGTGTTCTGCCAGATTTTCCTTTTCTAGTATCCTTGAGGCCTAATCCCCCTTCTTCCGCATATGCTTTTTTCCACCGATACGCAGCTGACTTAATTCTCCGCTTCCCTAAAATATCAATGTCAAATCCTGCTTCCTCGTATATTTGTGTTGAAAACTTTCCACTTCTAGATTCTGAAATAAAGTGGTGTTTAAATTCCTCTGAATATGTAATGCCTTTTGAGCTAATTGAAGTAACGTAGGGGTTTTTAGATAATATAGAGATCTCTTTCTCTGTAAAAAGTTTCTTAGTCATAAATTCTCCGTCTCCCAATTTCTGATGTGATATTGATTATACAAAAAATACCCTATAGAGAGCACTTTTTTAAGTGTCTACTCTATAGGGTACATTTTATTTTAGGCTGTCCCTTTTTTTCTGCGCCTCCGGTCGAGGCGCCGCCGCTTTTCTTTGTGCAGCTATGGCGGCTAGAGGCTGTGAGCTTTTATACTGGGCTAGCTGGATTCGAACCAACGCATGTCGCAGTCAAAGTGCGATGCCTTACCGCTTGGCTATAGCCCATCATTGCTACAAAAATAATTTACCCCGCGTTTATAATTGCTATTCACAAAAAATATAACTTTTTGTAATTTATTGAAGGAAATTGACGAGTGAGATCGAATATTAAATTTAATCTAATCAAAAGGTGGTGGATGTGATTGTAGCAAAAAAAGTTGAAAGCATATCCAAAGGATTACTCCGGGCAGCACTCGAGCAAAAAGCAACGGATGTCCATTTGGCCCCCAGAAAGGAAGATTATTTTATTCAATTTCGGACAAACGGAAAATTGATCCCCTTCCAAACACTGCCCATCGAAATGGGTGAGAGGCTTATTTCTCATTTGAAATTCATGGCCCAGATGGATATCAGTGAAAAAAGAAAGCCTCAAAGCGGTTCTTATCAAATCTCCTTTCCGGGATTGCACGCCTCTTTAAGAATTTCCTCCTTGCCTACCGCGTATTCAAAAGAAAGCATCGTCATTCGGATTCATTACCCCAATCAACACGTTCCTATCGAAAAAATGACCTTATTTCCAAAAACCCTTCTGACCCTTCAGGCGTTTCTAAAACACTCCCATGGATTAATAATTTTCACCGGACCTACCGGGAGTGGAAAAACTACGACATTATACTCGCTTGTTCAATATTGCTCGGAAAACCTGAATCGTAATGTCATTACACTCGAGGACCCCATTGAAAAACAGGATGATAAATTATTGCAGGTGCAAGTGAATGAAAAAGCAGGGGTGACCTATTCAACAGGTCTCAAAGCCATCTTGAGGCATGACCCGGACATCATCATGGTAGGTGAAATCCGTGATGCCGAAACGGCAAAAATCTCCATTAGGGCAGCTCTTACGGGACACCTAGTCTTAACCACTCTCCATACGAGAGACGCAAAAGGCGCCATATATCGACTACTGGAATTTGGTGTCAACTGGCATGAAATTGAACAAACGCTGATAGCCGTTTCAGCCCAAAGGTTAATCCATCTTCAATGTCCGCAATGCAAGGAGGAGCGAGAAGATTCATGCTCCCACAAATTTAATAAGCAGCGAGCAAGCGTCTATGAATTGTTATATGGAAAAGCGCTCCTTTCCGTTTTGAAAGAATCCCGTGGGGAAAAAGAGGCGTACAATTACCCGACATTAAAAAATATATTAAGGAAGGGGATCGCTCTTGGCTACATTTCCAATGAGGAATACAATCGCTGGATCCACCAAGAACAAAAAGCGGATCACACCTAAAAAACAGGGGGATGTATTGATCCAGATGAGCGAATTGCTGGAGCATGGATTCACATTGAATGAAGCTTTGAGTTTTTTAGGGAAATTGCACACAGCTCTTGAGGGAAGATTGCAAAATGTCATCCAGCATCTATATGATGGAGTTCCATTGAATGATGCCTTTTTTCGGGAGGGATTCGATTTCAATGTGTGCACTCAAATCTATTTTGCTGAAAAAAATGGGACGCTGATCATTGCATTAAAGGAATCAGGGCGCTATTTGAATCAACGTGAAAAAGATCGTCAAAAGCTGCTAAATCTCCTGCAATATCCTTTCTTTTTATTCCTCACATTGATGGTTATCATTTTATTGATGAAAACCATTTTATTTCCAAGATTCCATACTTTATACACCTCAATGGGGTATGAACCTTCAAAGGGAATGTCCATGTACCTCGCGTCCATCCAAAATGCGCCTAGATTTTTTGTGGTGATCATTTTAGCCTCATTATTGATCGCCGTGATTTTCCATCTTATCATCAGAAACTGGAAGCCGATAGCGAAAGCCAACTTCTTCAGTAGACTTCCATATTTCGGCACCCACTATAAGCTGGTGACCAGTTTCTTTTTTTCCAGGGAGTGGGGATTTATTCTATCAAGCGGTTTTTCCATCAATGAGGGCTTGGACATCATGAAATCTCAAAATCATCATAGATTACTGAAAGAGATTTCACAATTGATCAATCAGCAGCTCATGTTAGGGAAAAGTTTTTCTGATGCTTTATCGGAAATGTCCATTTTTGATGAAGATATGGCGATGGTCGCCAAACATGGAGAAAAAAATGGAATGCTCGAACAGGAATTACTTTTTTACAGCAAATATTGTCTATCCTCTGAACGAGAGAAGATCGAGAAAGGATTAAAATTGATTCAACCCTTGACCTTTTTAATTATTGGCTGTTTTATCGTATCGATCTATTTATCAATCTTGCTGCCCATGTTTGAAGCAATGGAAACTATTTAAGAATAGGAGAAAAACATGAATGAAAAAGGTTTTACGTTAATTGAAATGATGATTGTATTGCTGGTGATATCCGTTCTGCTTTTTATTACGATTCCAAATGTAACAAAACATACCGCATCGATTAACCAGAAAGGCTGCAAGGCTTTTGTCCATATGGTCCAGGGACAAGTGGAGGCTTATCAAATGGAAAAAGGCACGTTGCCTGCTTCGGTAGCAGACCTCAATACTGAAGGCTATTTGAGGGACGGCGAAACTCAATGTCCGAACGGGGATGCAATCACCATCGATGCAGACGGGACCGTAACCTCCACCAGTACATCACCATGATCAGGAATGAGGATGGTTTTACCCTTGTTGAGAGTTTGATAGTGATGACCATTTTAATGATCATCATGTTGGTTGGCTCTGCCAATATGAAAAAAATGAATGATGAAGTAGGAAAAAATTTGTTTTTTTCACAGTTAAAAGCTGATCTGTTTTATTCAGAAGTATATGCACAAAGCAGAAAAGAAGCAGTGGTAATCTCTTTCTTTCCGAATAACGACCAATATACAGCTATAAGCGTCAATAGGAACTTATATCTTTTTGAAAGGAAATTGCCGAAATTTGTGGATATGAAGGATTCCAACTTAACCAGCTTCATGATCGATCCACAAGGAAATACAAATCGCTTTGGAACCGTTAATTTTCAAGCACAAAATAAATATTACCGTTTAACGGTTTATATTGGAAGGGGGCGGTTCATTGTACGATAATCAAAGAGGATTTACAGTCATGGAAGCACTGCTTTCATTTAGTCTAATCCTATTTTTGACTGCCTCCGCATTCCCCGTGTTATTCCATCTTCTGCATTTGCTCAAGAATTCCGAGCTAGAGTTCAATTCACATCGCCTCTTGTATGAAAGCTTAGAAAAGGTTCTGCTGCAAAATTCTTCAATTGAAAAGACCGTCACAGAGGATGGACATCCATATCATGTCATATTGAATGAGACGGAGAAAGGAGTATGGATGGCCTGTGTCGATTATAAAAATACTGAAAATAAAAGGAAACAATACTGTCTTGAAGAAGTTGAGCCGCAATAATGGATTTACTCTTTTAGAAGCTCTCTTTATTTTGCTGATCTTCTCTTTCATGGTTGCTTTTGTGCCTCTTATCGTCAGTAGTTATCAAAAAATAAATCAATACGATCCATCAACCATTTTTGAATGGGAGCTTTTTCTTGTACAATTGCGCAATGAAATAAAGGAATCGGCTGACATTTCATTATCATCGGGGACATTATCCCTTACAACAGCCAAGGGAACTGTACAGTACGAAAAGTACAGTGATGTCATCAGGCGGAGGATCAATTATCAAGGTCATGAAGTAGTGCTTCAAAATATTAAAAACATTGAATTCACTTTGAATCAAAACGAATTGTTGATGAAAGTACAGTTCCAAAATCAGAAAAAGCGGGAGGCATCCTTTATTGTTTTTCAGGGGAATCCAACGGTTGTGGCGTCCGGTCTCGAATAAAAATGGTTTCATCTTTCCTTTTGCCTTGATTTTAACTTTCACATCATTGTTCATCTTATCCATGGGCGTGGATATAACGTTGACGGAAAGAAAGTACCAGCACGAACTTGTTGAATATTACAAGATGGAAAGTGCAATGGTGCTTGCCGGGAAACATGTAGAATCCATGATCCAGGACCATGGGGATCAACCGATTGAAGGCAGTCTCTTATTCTCATCTATAAATATCCGGTATACCGTTGAAGATGTGCAGGATATGAAAATCATTCATGTAACAGCCGAGGGAAAAGAAGGGAGGAAATGGGGGATGAAATTCGTTTATAATGTAGGGACCAAAGAAATTGTGGATTGGAAAGATGAGTAGGAGGGAACTTTTTGTTATACTTCATTGGTTATATGGGAGCTGGCAAAACGACAGTGGGAAAGGAAATGGCGGAACTGAATGGTTTGGCGCTTGTCGACCTGGATCACGCAATAGAAATGGAGCAGGAAAAAAGCATAAAGGAAATTTTCCATGAAGATGGACAGGATTATTTTCGAGAGCTTGAAACTGCTGCCTTAAGAAAGTTCTCCGTCCAAAACGGGATTGTGACGACGGGTGGAGGAGTTATTTTGAAAGAGGAAAATAGGGAATTGATGAAAAAGACAGGAGAGGTCATTTATTTAAGGTGCAGGCCGGAAACACTCTATATGCGATTAAAGTATGATGAAACAAGGCCATTGATTCAGGATAAATCGCAGGAAGAATTCATTTCCATGTTCCGGCAAAGGGAAAGATTATACGAAGAGGCAGCCACATTGATTATTGATACGGATGGCATGGGTGTAGAGGAAATCGTTCAAACCATCCAAGACCGTTTAAATTCTTGATGGCAGGGGCATAATGACCATAATGATCCAAGGTGGTGCCCTTATGTCGACGAATGACTATGTAAAGTATATTACACAAACCTTTGTGAAACATTTCGATCAGCCGAAATCAGAACGAAGGGAACTCCGGAGCAAGCGGAAGGATGAAAGGCCTCCGCTGCTTTATCACTGGTTCGGAGTCATTCCATATGCGTTTATGATGATTTTTAAAAAAAGAAGATGATCAAGTTTAGAGCGAAAAATCCGGATGGTTTTCCATCCGGATTTTTTGCTTCACCCGGCTTCGTTTGAGAGATAAAAGATTCCGCCATTGATGATTTCTACTTTGATCCTTGGTTCATACTGTTCTTTCAGAGCTTCCTTTTCAATATAGTAGGCTTCCGGTTTTTCCAGGGAATCACCGTAGAAATGCTCCAAAAGCGCCAAATCTTCCTCCCACCTGCTTTTGGCTTCATCCGCCCACTCTTCATCCATCTGGGATAATTCATGCTGGATATAGGCTTCAATTCTATTTATTCCGCTCGATGGCCGAATGATGGGAGAAAGCGTGAAACAAAAATCGGGAATTTTGGGTGTAACCGGCCGTTGGACCACGCGATCGTGAAAATCTTCCACCAGTTGTCCATGAATGAGATTCAATCCGAAAGAACGGAACATATCCTTTTTGCGATCGCTTATAAACGAAATTTTAAGATTTAATGCCAGCCACGGGTGCAGTGGGATTTGTCTGAGCTGAAATGATTGCTGCTGTTCATAAAGCCGGATATAGCTGGCAATTTTTTTGGTGGACTTGAAAATTTGATGCAGGCGGGGTGATCCGAAATGAATCGATTCACCTTGAATATCAGGTGGTGACTTTTCATGGTCTGTGATAAACGTCAGTTTCATCGGATTGGGGACTCCGCCTGTTTTCTCAAGATAATGCCAATAAAAAGGGCGGTTCATTAACTCTTTATCCATTTCGATCGTCAGCTGTACAGTCATGTGCCCTTGGCTTTGATCAATCATTTCACAGCCATTGGCTTCAAAGTAATGTTTAAGAAATTGATGTATTTCTTGCTGCTTCATTTTGGTCACCCTCATTTCGATAGGTTTCAGCGAATTGGATCATCGCCGATAAATTATCCATTTTGATGTTCATTTCCCCTTCAGTTTTTGATTTTGCGAAAATATCCATTAAATGATCTTCGATTTTTCCGAATTCAAGTCTGGTGAGAATATCATCGAGTTCACCGATGACCCGCTCGAAAAGGTTTATTTTTTCATACAATATTTTCAGAATATGTTCCTCTACTGTATCTTTTGTTGCGAAGTTGTAAATGTGAACGTCTTCTTCTTGGCCGAGTCGGTGCACCCTTCCGATCCGCTGCTCCAAGCGCATCGGGTTCCATGGAAGATCAAAGTTGATCATATAGTGGCAAAACTGCAGGTTGATCCCTTCTCCACCGGCTTCTGTTGCAATCAATACTTGTGCATGTTTTTGGAAAAGTTCTCTCATCCAATCTTTCTTTCCCCGCTTGAATCCTCCCCGAAAAGGAACGGAACTTATTCCATGCTGCTTCAAGTACCATTGAAGATAAAGTTGAGTAGCCCTGTATTCAGTGAAAATGATCACTTTATCATTTATACCTTGGATCAATTCCAATACTTTTTCAGCTTTTGAATTCTTTTGTACTTGATCGACCTTTTGAAATAGATGCCTTATCTTGTCCTCGAATTGTTGAGTCGGGTTTTCCATTTTATTAATCATATTCTTCAGAGTGAAGAAGACGGCTTCCCGGCTGCTGCAAGCTTCCCGCTGCAGTGTCATGATGGAGAATGGACTTGTATTGATATATTCATGGTGCTGCCTCAGAATTTGAATGGCATCATAGAGTTCTCTTTCAGAAGGGCTGAATTCAATCGGTACGGTTGTGACATGTCTTTTCGTCCATTCAATGCCAGTGTCTGCGCGGCGGTTGCGGATCATTACTTTGTTTACCAGTTCTCTTAGATGTGCGTCTTCCTGAATGGATCGATCGCCCTTTTTGTACTTCTCGGCAAAAATAGATTCATTGCCTAAATGGCCTGGTTTTAGAAGAGAAACTAAATGAAACACTTCATCAATTCGATTTTGGATGGGGGTTGCCGTTAATAGTAAACAAAATTTCTTTTTAAGATTTTGGACAAATTCATAATTTTTTGTTTTATGATTTTTGAGTTTATGTGCTTCATCAATAATGACAAGATCATAGTTTTGTTCATAAATCTTTTCTCTGTGAGGACTTCTTTTTGCTGTATCCATTGAAGAAACGACACAATCACATTGGTCCCAGACATAATCTTTTTTTTGGGCAACTGCTGGTATATGAAATTTTGTATTCAATTCAAATGCCCATTGTGAAACGAGTGATGCAGGCACGAGTATGAGGATCTTTTTTGCAAGTCCCCGAATCATATATTCTTTTAAAATCAACCCTGCTTCAATCGTTTTTCCCAGGCCGACTTCATCGGCGAGAATCGCTTTGCCATTCATACTTTCCACCACTTGCTTCGCTACCTCAAGCTGATGTGGAAGAGGTGTGAAGTTCGTTAAATGTTTCGGTGCCTGCAGCCCTTCAAAATCAGGCACGATCAATTGCTTTCCGACTTCGACGGCCAGCTTATACAAATCCCAATTGCCCCAGGGACCATCCTGATTGAATCTTTCAATAAAACCTTCTGACCATGATTGATCAAATTCAATATTAATCGTCATTGATACAACTCCCTTATTTCTTGGGCGTTTTCCCAAAGTCTTGATATTCATCATGCATTTTTCGTAAATTTTCAGAATAGAGCTACTACTAAAAATTGATTGCCGAAAATAGTGAGTTAATGATAGGATGTAAATAGCTTTGAATGTTAAGAAATTTTAAACTAAGCAATCAATTTCCAAAATGTATCATCATTGTTTTATTATGACCAATTTTCAATATAATATAGGCGAATGACAACAAGGGGAGAGACTGATATTCAGCGCCGAAGGAGCAAGCAGCCAAATTGTGAATCTCTCAGGCAAAAAGACTCTTGTTGGACGCAACTCTGGAGAGTGTTTCAGTAAGAAAAGCAGTAGCTGTAATCATTATCATTTATTTAGCAATAATTGCTATCTATGAAAATAGAATTCAGATGTATTGTTACTTCTTTCAATCTTGGGACATTCTTTATAGAGTGAAGCAAGAGTACATAAAACATAATGATGATATTCAGCCGAATTTTCTTATATATGAAACCACCAAAGAGGCAAACCAGCATGGTTAAACTTTCAGGTGAAAGGACAGAGAAATCTCAGTGAAAAGGGGTTTTTCTGTCCTTTTTTATTGAGTCTGAAACTTGGATTAAATGGAGGAAGGGGAATAAGGATGTCGGATTTAAAAAGAACACCTTTATTTGAAGTTTACAAAGAGTATGGTGCCAAAACGATTGACTTTGGCGGATGGGATTTGCCGGTTCAGTTTTCCAGCATTAAAGAAGAGCATGAAGCCGTACGGACGAAAGCAGGACTTTTTGACGTTTCCCACATGGGCGAGGTCGAGGTGAAAGGACAGGATAGCCTTACTTATCTACAAAAGATCATGACCAATGATGTATCGAAATTGAAGGATGGCGGCGCACAATATACGGCGATGTGCTATGAAAACGGCGGCACTGTCGATGACCTTCTAGTCTATAAAATCGAGGATGCCCACTACTTGTTAGTCATCAATGCTTCCAATATCGATAAAGATTATGATTGGCTTGAAAAGCATTTGGAAGGTGATGTCACGATCCGCAATCTTTCAGAGGAAACAGCACAGCTTGCCCTTCAAGGTCCGATGGCTGAAAAGGTATTGCAGCAATTGGCGGACAATCATCAATTGGATGAAATAAAATTCTTTAAATTCCAAACCGAAGTGAACTTGAATGGTGTTCATGCACTCGTTTCACGTACTGGCTACACCGGTGAAGATGGGTTTGAAATTTACTGTGCAGCGGAGGATGCCGTGAAACTTTGGAAGAGCATCCTTGAAACCGGAAAAGAAGAAGGGGTCGTTCCATGTGGTTTAGGGGCAAGGGACACTCTTCGCTTTGAGGCGAATCTAGCATTATATGGCCAGGAGCTTTCCCCTGAAATCACTCCGATTGAAGCAGGGATCGGTTTTGCTGTCCGTGTTGACAAGGATATAGAGTTTATCGGGAAAAAAGTCTTAAAAGAACAGAAGGAAAACGGGGCTCCACGCAAGTTGGTCGGGATTGAAATGATCGATAGAGGGATCCCTCGCCACGGGTACCCAATTTATCATGGTGCAGAGCTCATCGGGGAGGTTACCACTGGAACCCAATCTCCAACGTTGAAGAAAAATATAGGATTGGCCTTGATCAATAAAGAATTCACCGAACTTGGAACGGAATTGGAAGTTGAAATCCGCGGAAAAAGATTGAAAGCACATGTTGTAGGAACGCCATTTTATAAAAGACCAAAAAAATGATTGTTTGAAAGGAGTTGCGTCATGAAGCATCGTTATTTACCTATGACAGAACAAGATCAAAAAGAAATGCTGGATGCCATCGGGGTAGAAAGTGTTGAAGAGTTGTTCCAGGATATCCCTGAAAAAGTAAGATTCAATGGTGAGTATAAAATTAAAGCGGCAAAACCTGAAACTGCATTATTAAAAGAATTAACTCAAATGGCAAGTAAAAATGCAGATTTGAAAGCGAACAGTTCATTCTTGGGTGCGGGGGTATATGACCACTATATCCCTACGATCGTTGACCATGTGATTTCACGCTCAGAATTTTACACAGCGTACACTCCATATCAGCCAGAGATTTCCCAGGGGGAATTACAGGCGATTTTCGAATTTCAAACAATGATTTGTGAATTGACGGGCATGGATGTTGCCAACTCATCCATGTATGACGGAGGGACCGCGCTTGCTGAAGCTGCCATGCTCAGTGCGGGTCAGACAAGAAGAAAAAAGGTTCTGATATCCGAGACGGTGCATCCCGAATCAAAGGAAGTTGTCAAAATGTATGCCAAAGGACAATACATTGACGTTGTTGAAATTCCTTCTCAAAATGGCGCGACCAACCTTGAAGAATTGAAAAATCAAATGGATGAGGATGTAGCGGCTGTAATTGTCCAATATCCGAACTTCTTTGGGCAAATAGAACCTTTGAAGGATATTGAACCGATCGTGCATGCTCAAAAGTCATTATTTGTCGTGTCCAGCAACCCTCTCGCATTGGGGGCTTTGACACCTCCGGGATCGTTCGGGGCGGATATTGTTGTAGGGGACGCTCAGCCATTTGGAATTCCATCAGCATTCGGCGGACCTCACTGCGGATACTTTGCTGTCACGAGCAAATTAATGCGTAAAGTACCAGGAAGGCTTGTCGGCCAAACGGTTGATGAAGACGGCAAAAGAGGCTTCGTTCTTACACTCCAGGCAAGGGAGCAGCATATCCGAAGGGATAAGGCGACATCCAACATTTGTTCCAATCAGGCATTGAACGCATTGGCAGCATCCGTTTCCATGACTGCCCTTGGAAAAAAAGGTGTTAAAGAAATTGCTTTACAGAACATTCAAAAAGCAAATTATTTGAAAAAACTTCTTAAAGAAAAAGGCTATGACATTCCATTCAATGGATATAGCTTCAATGAATTCGTCGTGAATATAGGAAAGCCCATTAAGGAAATCAATCAGGTGCTTCTTACTAAAAACATTATTGGAGGCTATGATTTGGGAAGGGATTTCCCGGCATTGGAAAATCATATGCTTATTGCCGTTACCGAACTTCGTACGAAGGAAGAAATTGAAACTTTCGTAAAGGAATTGGGGGATTGTCATGAATAATAGCCATCAGTCACTCATTTTTGAGTTGTCGAAACCAGGTCGAGTAGGATATAGTTTACCGGAAATGGATATACCGGAATTGCCGTTGGATGACTTGCTTCCGCAGGAATATATCCGTACAGAAGAGCCTGAACTTCCTGAAGTGTCGGAACTGGATATCATGCGTCATTATACTGCACTTTCCAAAAGGAATCATGGGGTGGATTCAGGTTTTTATCCCCTTGGATCATGTACGATGAAATATAATCCGAAAATTAACGAGAGTGTTGCGAGATACAGTGGATTCGCACACATCCATCCATTACAGGATGAAAGTACGGTTCAAGGTGCAATGGAATTAATGTATGATCTTCAGGAGCATTTGATCGAAATTACAGGAATGGATGAAGTGACTCTTCAGCCAGCTGCAGGTGCCCATGGTGAATGGACAGGTTTGATGATGATCCGCGCGTATCATGAAGCCAACGGGGAAAAGCATCGGACAAAAGTGATCGTCCCTGATTCGGCACATGGCACCAATCCAGCATCAGCTACTGTTGCTGGGTTTGAAACGGTAACAGTAAAGTCGGATGAAAACGGGCTGGTAGATCTTGAAGATTTGAAAAGGGTGGTAGGTACTGATACGGCTGCGTTAATGCTGACCAACCCAAATACCCTCGGATTATTTGAAGAGAATATTTTGGAAATGGCTGAAATCGTCCACGGAGCAGGCGGAAAACTTTATTATGATGGCGCCAATTTAAATGCTGTTCTTTCCAAAGCACGTCCAGGAGATATGGGATTTGATGTCGTGCATCTAAATCTCCATAAAACGTTTACCGGACCACACGGAGGAGGAGGTCCGGGGTCTGGGCCCGTCGGAGTCAAGTCAGACTTGATTCCATACCTTCCAAAGCCGATTTTAAAGAAGGTTGAAGACAAATTCGTATTTGATTATGATCGTCCGCAATCAATCGGCCGCGTAAAGCCTTATTACGGTAATTTCGGCATCAATGTCAGAGCATATACGTATATCCGGACGATGGGGCCGGATGGATTGAAAGCAGTAACCGAAAATGCTGTTTTGAATGCCAATTACATGATGAGAAGACTTGCACCATTCTTTGATCTGCCATATGACCGTCATTGCAAGCACGAATTTGTATTGAGCGGAAAGCGTCAAAAGAAACTTGGTGTCAGGACCCTTGACATTGCCAAGAGATTGCTGGACTTTGGATATCATCCACCAACCATCTATTTCCCGCTGAACGTCGAGGAAGGTATGATGATAGAACCAACAGAAACAGAGTCCAAAGAAACCTTGGATGCTTTCATCGATGCCATGATTCAAATTGCGAAAGAAACCGAAGAAACTCCTGAAGTCGTTCAGGAGGCTCCTCATACAACCGTTGTAAAACGGATGGATGAGACCCTTGCTGCACGGAAACCTGTACTGCGCTACCTAAAAGCATGATTTATAAAAAGGATTGAACCCGCTCCTATTGAGGATGGTTCAATCCTTTTATCATTTCCTGTCATTGAAAAGTTGGTTGTTTAAGGGTTTATAAGTGTTTAAGAAACCTTTCCGGGGCATCCAAAAATTGCCTCATGAGGTTTACATGCTCAATCTCATCATATTGTATTTGAGAGATATGGTGGTCATTAAAAGAATAAATCGTTGAGTGGGGCAATGCCATTAATAATGGAGAATGGGTAATGATGATGTATTGTGAGCCGTTATTAATGGAATCTATGATCATGCTCATAAATGCTAATTGTCTCATGGGGGATAAAGGCGTTTCCGGCTCATCGAGCATATAAAGCCCGTTCGGCTTTATATTAGCTTCGAAAAAATCCAAAAAGCTCTCTCCGTGTGAACGAAATTCAAGTCCATCCTCGTATCGCTGCTTCAATTCATGCAATGTCCTGTTATGGGGCAATGCAGCTAAGCTCTTGGCATAGGAAGAACGATCCCTATATTCATGTTCAATCCTGCTTAATTCGTTCTGAGCTTCTTCTTTCATTTGTTTAAGGCGTATTGTAAATCCGATGAAATCTTCGGCTCTTAAAAAAAATCCTTTCTTTGTCTTTACCTTCCAAGTCAGCTTCAATAGGCTGCTCAGCTGGATGGATGACTTAAGAAAAGGATCCAAACCCCAATCAGTCCTTCCGATATTAGGCAAATCCGCCTCCGCTGCCATTCCTTGAAGCAGGGTTGATTTTCCGGAGCCGTTCTCACCGACGAAAATGGTTATCGGGGTATGGAAATACATTGGTTCAAGCGTTTGAATGACCGGTAAATCAAATGGATAGGCTGCTTCATTGCTGCAATTTCCCCTATTAAATTCCAGTTTGTTTAGAAACATACAATTCCACCTCATTTTAAAATGGTCTTAGCTTTAGGATCCATAAAAAAAGGCAGTCCCCCGAGTGCATGGCACTTGTTGGACAGCCCTTTTTGATTAAATTATTATTTGGCCTTCGTTTTACCTGTCCATTTTTTAAATCCACCTTGAAGATGGTGAAGGTTTCGATAGCCTTTTCGATAAAGTGTCTGGCCGGCTCTGCCACTCCTCAATCCGCTTTGGCAATAAAGGTAGACTGGCTGGTCGGTGCGTATTTCTTTCATTCTCATTTTTAATTGGGACAGCGGAATATTCCTCGCGCCCAAAATATGCCCTTGATCGAATTCGTTCGGTTCGCGCACATCGATTAATTGTGCCTTGCGATACCCTTGGCGGAATTCATCTTCGGTCAAATTCTTGATGATTCTCTTTTGATAGAAGAAATTAAAAAGAGAATAAGCAATTATTCCGGCAATGACGGCTAGCAAAATATACAAAGTTACTTCCCCTTTCTAACAAATGAAGCTATTTACTATTATAGGCATCTTTACACTGAGAATCAAAACAAAAAAGCAAGTGCCTTTTGTTTTTTTTAGAGATTTGATAGACTAATATCGGATTATAAAAACTATTAATGAAAAAGAAGGTTTTGACAACATGACAAAAGAAATTTGGCGTTTCATCGATTCAGGGAATTGCTCCCCTTCTTTTAATATGGCTTTGGATGAAGCTTTACTTGATTGGCACAGCGAAGGAAAAATCCCTCCTACCATCCGTTTTTATGGATGGGATCCAGCCACCCTTTCCATAGGGTATTTTCAAAAGGTGGAAAAAGAAATCAATATGGATGCAGTGAAGGAGCATGGGCTTGGTTTTGTCCGGAGACCGACTGGCGGCAGAGGTGTACTTCATGATGAGGAACTTACCTACAGTGTGATCGTTTCCGAGGAACATCCCGAAATGCCTAAAACAGTCACGGAGGCGTACCGGGTCATATCCGAAGGGATCCTGAAAGGTTTTCACGGACTTGGATTAGAGGCATATTTTGCGGTTCCAAGGACGGATGAGGAAAGAAGCAGCCTGAAGAACCCGAGGTCGGCTGTATGCTTTGATGCCCCTAGCTGGTATGAACTTGTCGTTGAAGGCAGAAAAGTGGCCGGAAGTGCCCAAACAAGGCAAAAAGGGGTCATCCTTCAGCATGGATCGATTTTATTGGATTTGGATGAAGACAAATTGTTCAGTCTTTTCAAGTATCCGAGTGACAGGGTAAAAGAGAGGATGCAGAAGGCGTTTAAAAACAAAGCGGTCGCCATAAATGCAATCAGCCCGAAAAGAATCAATCTTTCCGAAGCGAAAGCAGCATTTAAAAAAGGATTTGAAGAGGGCTTGAATATTGAACTCCAGCCATATGAACTGTCAGATGAAGAAATACAATACGTAAAGAAAATTGCACAAGATCGATATGAAAACGATGAATGGAATTTCAGAAGATAATTTTTTTTGAAAAAGCGCACAGCTCGGCGCTTTTTTCCTTTTTATCAAGGGTTTGTCCGCCTTTCTGGTTTTGCAAATCTGAAAAAAAGTTGTATGGATCGGAATAGTTGATATAACCTTCCAATCTCTCGTTAATTCTTTCATATCTGCTGTATTTTTGGTTTGACAATTTTAAATAGATTTGACCAATACACAATATATAGTATGTGATTTGAAAAAAATAACACAATATATAGTGTTATGAGTTGAAATGTAGTCATGTTATTTGGTATATTTATTTTGCGAAGAACAATTAAGAACACTCACAGATTGATAACTGATATAGATTAAAGGAGTTGGCAAGATGTCTGTTGCAACGAATGAGCAAATGAATCTGAATACTGAAAGATTAAACAAGGATATCCATCTTTTTCCCCAGGTGCACCCAATTACCCCAGAAATGAAAATTACTCACAAAGGCGTTTCTCGATTAGTCATGATTGATCGATATTCCTTCAAGGACACCGAAAAAGTAACACTTACAAATGATGATTATGTCGTTTTGACAATAAAAGAAGATCCGAAGTTCCCAGCACGTGGATTGGGCTACATAGTAAATATTGATTGGGAAAATAAATCAGCCGAAGTATTGGTCGAAGAAGAATATCGAAGTGTTTTGGATGATCCGGCGGAAGTGGAAACCGGCATTGTTAAAAAATCGTTGGATGTAATTGAAAAGCCGCTTGAAATCTTCTATGAACAAATTGCCAAGCGAAACGCCACCGGGCTTGCTTCGGTTGAGCGGACAGAAGAAAAGAAACAGGAATGGTTCGAAAAGTTTTACCATGAATTGGTGAATCTGAATTTTGTACCGGCAGGACGAGTATTATATGGAGCAGGTGCCGGAACGGATGTCACATATTTTAATTGCTATGTGATGCCTTTTGTTCAAGATTCAAGGGAAGGCATCTCTGAACACCGCAAACAAGTCATGGAAATCATGAGCAGAGGCGGCGGCGTGGGAACGAACGGATCGACACTGCGTCCGCGCAATACACTGGCGAAGGGGGTTAACGGTAAATCCTCCGGTTCCGTTTCGTGGCTGGATGATATCGCAAAGCTTACTCACCTAGTGGAGCAAGGCGGTTCCCGAAGGGGCGCACAAATGATCATGCTGACCGACTGGCATCCAGATATCGTGGAATTCATCATTTCCAAAATGCAGAATCCAAGAATCCTTCGTTATTTGATAGAAAATACAGAAGATGAACATATTAAAAAAATTGCACAGGAAAAACTGAAATTCACGCCGTTGACAGAACAGGAAATCTCTATGTACCAAGGAATCATCAATTATAAACATATTCCTGGAAACGGGGGATTCGATGAAAAAATCATCAAGGAAGCAGAACTGAAGCTTGCAACTGGCGGAACCTATACAGTCCATAATCCAGAATTCTTGACTGGTGCAAATATTTCGGTCTGCCTTACAAAGGATTTTATGGAAGCAGTGGATAAAAATGAAGAATACTCCCTTAGATTCCCGGATGTAGAGTCATATGATCCAGAACAAATGAAAATTTATAATGACCAATGGCATGAAGTAGGGGATGTCCGGGAATGGGAAGAAAAAGGGCATAAAGTTCGCACATACCGTAAGATTAAAGCAGCAGAGCTGTGGAACTTAATCAATATTTGTGCTACTTATTCAGCGGAGCCAGGCATCTTTTTCATCGATAATGCAAATGACATGACAAATGCCAAGGCATACGGCCAGAAAGTCGTGGCGACAAATCCATGCGGGGAACAGCCGCTGGCGCCGTTCAGTGTCTGCAACCTCGCTGCTGTCAACTTAGCAGAAATGGCGGATGTTAAAACAAAGACCGTCGACTTTGAAAAATTGAAGAAGACCGTGGAAGTCGGAGTCCGCATGCAGGATAACGTCATTGATGCGACACCTTATTTCCTGGAAGAAAATAAAAAGCAGGCCCTTGGTGAAAGACGAGTAGGACTTGGAGTGATGGGACTTGCTGATTTGCTGATCTACTGTGAAAAAGAATACGGGTCAGAGGAAGGAAACAAGCTTGTCGATGATGTGTTCGAAGTGATTGCGACCACAGCCTATCGCGCGTCGGTTGAGTTGGCAAAAGAAAAGGGAAGCTTCCCATTTTTAGAAGGTGCTTCAAGGGCGGAAGGAAATCGGATCCGTGAAGCCTTTATCAATACCGGCTATATGAGCAAGATGCCAGAGGGTATAAGGGAATCCATTCTTGAACATGGAATACGCAATTCACATCTGTTGACAGTGGCCCCTACCGGAAGCACGGGAACGATGGTGGGCGTGTCCACCGGATTGGAGCCATACTTTTCATTTACGTATTACCGCAGCGGCCGCTTAGGCAAATTCATTGAAGTGAAGGCTGATATCGTCAAGGATTACTTGGAAGAAAACCCTGAAGCTAACGGTGATTCACTCCCGAATTGGTTCGTCACTGCGATGGAGCTTGCACCGGAAGCGCATGCGGATGTGCAGTGTGTCATTCAGCGTTGGATCGACAGCTCCATATCCAAAACGGTCAATGCACCAAGAGGGTATTCAGTGGAACAAGTGGAAAAAGTCTATGAGCGCCTCTATAAAGGAGGAGCAAAGGGCGGTACGGTCTATGTGGATGGCAGCCGTGATTCACAGGTCCTGACATTGAAAGCGGAAGAAAATCGCTTTGAAGAGAATGACGATCCAGTGGAATCTGAAAATGTGAAAAAGCAGCCCGTCGTTTTAGTGGATACTATTCAAGAATTACGATCCACCAATGTTACCATCGGTTCTGAAGTCGGCAACACATGTCCTGTCTGCCGCAAAGGAAAAGTAAAAGAAATCGGCGGCTGCAATACATGCGACAACTGCGCTGCCCAATTGAAATGCGGGCTATAAGGAGAAGTCTTAAGAGAGAAAGAAAAAGGAATTACGACTGAAGTCAGTCGTTGTTGAAGAAGGAGTATTCCCTTTGTAAAGGGGAGCTCCTTTTTCTTTTGGGGGCTCACCACGTAAACCGATTTCGACCAAAAAGATAAAATTCATTTCACATAGCGAATGATGCGACGCAAATTCGGCTCAAAAGAGCAAAGTCGTGTACCAAAGGATGTGAAGACGGACCGCGTTTCACTCAAAAGTGAAGTCCGGTGTCTCAAAGAGGTGAATAAGACGTATTTTCATCCCCCTTCGGAACAGGATCACTTCCTCAATCATCAAGAACTCAATTTCAAAAATATCACCTGCGCTGTCATTATCGGTATCATCCTTTTTTTCGATGTTTTAGTTCTATTTTCAATCAACGCCACTTAGGATGTAACAATGCAATGTAACTTCAAAGGGGCTGACACAATGTGGATCGATGGGGTGTTTTCTGGTGGAGGCATTAAAGGGTTTGCATTGATAGGAGCTTATCAGGCATTGGAAGAGAGAGGATTTCGCTTCAAGAGGCTGGCAGGCACTTCGGCTGGCTCGATCATCGCGGCTTTCTCGGCAGCAGGATATAGTTCCGATGAAATGATCCAGCTTTTGAATGACACAGATTTTAATCATTTTCTCGATTCCCGGAGAAGTATTCTTCCGCTCCCTTTTGCAAAATGGCTGATGGTATATTGGCGTCTCGGGATATACACTGGAAAAGCTTTAGAAGAGTGGCTTACAAAAAAATTGGCGCTTAAAGGGATTTATTCTTTTTCCGATTTGGAATCAGGCGCATTAAGAGTGGTTGCATCAGACCTGACGAATGGTAGATTGATGATATTGCCGGATGATCTTGAAAAGTATGGCATACCAATAGAGAGTTTCCCCGTAGCGAAGGCAATCAGGATGAGCTGCAGCCTTCCGTATTTTTTTGAGCCCGTTAAGCTAAGAAATATAGATGGAACAAATATTATTGTGGATGGGGGGGTGCTCAGCAACTTTCCCATGTGGCTGTTTGACAAAGAGAATATAAAGAAGGAAAGGCCTGTTTTAGGCATTAAGCTCAGCTCAAGTCAATTGGATTCTCCTCCAAATCAAATCAAAAATGGGATGCAAATGTTTGGGGCATTGTTTGAAACGATGAAAAATGCCCATGATGCAAGATATATCTCAAGGAAACATGAGAAAAACATTATTTTTATCCCGACTGAAAATATCTTAACGACCGAATTTGATTTGACGGAACCAAGAAAAAACGCCCTCATCGAATTAGGGCGTAGAAAAGCTGACGATTTCCTAAAAATATGGTGCTATTAAATGATCGAGTCAAAACGCTCGGTTTTTCTTTTTTCCTTTTTTGCCTTCTATTACCGTTAAATTGGCCTGGGATTTTTTTCTGATAGGCTTCTTACGGCTTTGGATGGAAGAAACGCTGGCCGTTTGACGTTTTTTATGCTTTTTCTTTGTTTTCTTTGCTGCTCTAATAAATGCTCGTTGGTCTTTCCCATTCGGCTTTCTCATGGTTATGACGCGATATAGGATAAAAATGACGCCAGCCACGACTATCACAAATAAAGCTTCCCTTAAGAAAGACGATGGATTTGAGAAGAGGCCGATTAAGGCCAGCATTATAATTCCGGTTAGAAACCAATAGCGAACGTTCACGAAAGCCACCTCCCTATGAGCATGATGAGCAAAAATGAAAAAATTTAAACCTTATATTATTCAAATTATACAATTTCTTCGGAATTTATATCCTCTTCCTTTATGTTTTCCATTCTTAACAGTTCTTTAAACGAGGCAATGGCTACTTCCACTTGGTCATCATCCGGTTCTTTCGTCGTAATCAGCTGCAGCCATAATCCCGGGTATCCTAAGAATCTCAGCACGGGGACATTCCGAAGTTTGTTCGTTAGCTGCAATACTTCAAACGATATGCCGAGGACGACAGGGATGAGGGCAAGTCTGTCAACAACCCGAAGCCATAGCGGTGTAGTCGGGACAAGCATATAAACAAATACGCCGACAATGACGGTAAATAAGATAAAACTGCTGCCGCAGCGATAATGAAGCCTGGATTGTGCCTGCACATTCTCCACTGTCAGTTCCTTAAGATTTTCATATGCGTTTATGACCTTATGCTCTGCCCCATGGTACTGAAATACCCGTTTGATGATTGGGGTAAGCGATACCAAATAAATGTAGGTCAATAAGAATAAAAGTTTAAATAAACCTTCGACCAGAACTTGTGAAAAGTCGCTGCTAAATATCGGGCGCGTCAATTGCGCTAAAAAAATCGGAACGAGTGTAAATACGAATTTACCAAATAAAAAGGATATGACCCCGATTGTGGCAACACCCAATATCATGGAAAGCTTGGAGGTTTTTTGTTCAGAGATTTTCTCGTCCTCTGAAGGATCTATATCGAATCTTTCAGTAGAAAAGTTCAAATGCTGAGATCCATTTGCACTGGCTTCAATGATGGCCACGATTCCCCGCAAAAAGGGAATTTTCTTTAATTTTTGGAACAATGGCCGACTTTTTCGCGGTAAATGAAAATATTCAATTGTGGAATCCTTTCTACGGACAGCGGTCACGGTATGTTTCTTCCCGCCGAACATGACTCCTTCAACTACTGCTTGGCCCCCATATGCTGGCCTTTCCTTATTCTCCATGTAGTAGACACCAACCTATAATCTTGAATGTATTTACTTTGAGTAGTATTTCTTTAATTACTCATAATAAGTATATTCTTTATTTTACTAAAAAATAGGTCCTCCTACCAGTTGATTCGCATAGAACGTTTTGTTTTACAAATCTTTGTGAAAACAGCCTGAAAAAATGAAATGGATCATTCTGGTCCGGGACATAATAACCATGGAGGTGATGACAATGTCGGAAGATAAAGATAAAGAAAAGGATAAAGAAAAAGATAAAGATAAAGATAAAGGGCAACTAGAGCAGGATACGAGGGAAAAACCTATGTCCTTTTTGATGCTTACTGTGATTACAGGCTTTTGCGGCGGAGTTTTATGGAGCGGCTTGGGCTATTTGGCGTATGTTTTTCATTTCACCGCAATAAACCCTAATGTCATTTTGGAGCCTTGGGCGATCGGGGAATGGAAATACAGCTGGCTTGGCATTGTGATATCCATTTTGGCGATAGGCGTTTTTTCCATTGTTGCAGCCCTGATTTATTATGGAATGCTGAGGAGGATGAAAAATCTTTGGGCGGGGATCGTTTATGGCATCGCCCTGTTTTTACTAGTTTTTATAGTGTTAAACCCCATTTTCCCAAGTATTAAACCGTTTATGCAATTGGATTTTGATACAATCATTACAACCGTATGCTTATATGGATTATTCGGACTTTTTGTAGGATATTCGATATCTTATGAAGAGAATGAATTACGTCATTATAACGAGAAGAAAGAACAAAGCTCACAGGATTCCTAATGGATGAAGCAGAGACAATTATGTAGTTTTGAATAATTTGTTTATGGTAGAATGTTCATGGAGAACATTCTTTTTTCTTAAGGAGCGGTTATCATTAAGATTTTACTCTTGAATGGACCTAACCTCAATCGTTTGGGGAAAAGGGAGCCTGGTGTATATGGACATGAAACGTTGGCCAATCTTGAAGAAAAGTTGGTGAAATGCGGCAGAGATCAAAATGCGATAGTGGAATGCTTCCAATCAAACCATGAAGGAGAAATCATAGATAAGCTTCATGATTCGGAAGATCAAGGGTTTAGTGGAGTGATTTTAAATCCTGGAGCGTTTACACATTACAGCTATGCGATCAGGGATGCAATAGCGTCCATAACGATTCCTGTCATTGAAGTACATATTTCCAACATTCATGCCAGGGAAGCGTTTAGAAGTCAGTCTGTCACAGCTCCTGTTGCTGCAGGTCAGATTGCCGGCCTTGGATATCTTGGCTATGAGTTGGCATTGAACGCATTAATAAAAACAAAGGGAGAGGGTATTGATGAACAAAATTGAAAAGATTCGCGAAGATTTTTCGAAAAAAGGAATAGACGGTCTACTCGTTACAAGTCCTTACAATCGCAGATATATGACTAATTTCACAGGTTCAGCAGGGGTTGCCCTTATTTCACAGGATAAAGCCGTATTCATTACTGATTTCCGCTATACAGAGCAAGCAGGCAAGCAGGCTCAAGGATATGAGATCGTTCAGCATAAAGGATTGCTTCATGATGAAGTGGTGGCGCAGGCAGAAAAACTGGGCATTCAAAAGCTTGGTTTCGAGTCATCATATATGACATTCGCTACATACCAAAACTATGAAAAATCTTTCAAGGGAGAACTGATTCCCGTTGCAGGATTAATGGAAAACTTACGCTTGATTAAGGATGCTTCAGAGCTTAAGATATTAAAGGAAGCTGCTGACATTGCGGACGCGGCATTCAAACACATATTAGACTACATTAAACCAGGTGTCTCTGAACTGGAAGTATCGAATGAATTGGAGTTCTTCATGAGAAAGGCAGGTGCAACCTCTTCATCCTTTGATATCATTGTAGCTTCAGGATACCGCTCTGCATTGCCTCATGGTGTAGCCAGCGACAAACTGATTGAAAAAGGCGACTTTGTCACATTGGATTACGGTGCCTTGCATAAAGGATACGTATCGGATATCACAAGGACGGTGGCAGTTGGGGAACCATCTGAGAAACTGAAAGAAATATACGACATCGTTCTCGAATCCCAATTAAAGTCTATGAACGAAATCAAACCTGGAATGACCGGCATACAAGCCGATGCCATTGCTCGTGATTATATCAGTGAAAAAGGATATGGGGAATATTTTGGCCACTCCCTTGGACATGGAATCGGGTTGGAGGTACATGAAGGTCCTGGGCTTTCCGTACGTTCAGATGTCGTATTGAAGCCAGGGATGGTGGTAACCGTGGAACCTGGAATTTATGTACAGGGCCTGGGTGGAGTTCGCATCGAGGATGATACATTGATTACGGAAAATGGAAATGAAACACTGACACACTCGACTAAAGATTTAATTATTTTGTAATTTGAAGCAGGAGGAATAAAAATGATTTCAGTGAATGATTTTAGAACCGGATTAACAATCGAAGTGGATAATGGCATTTGGCGCGTAATGGATTTCCAACATGTAAAGCCAGGAAAAGGCGCTGCATTTGTACGATCTAAATTGAGAAACCTGCGTACAGGAGCAGTTCAGGAAAAAACATTCCGTGCAGGTGAAAAAGTAGGGAAAGCTCAAATCGACAATCGCCGCATGCAATATCTTTATGCAAATGGGGACCAGCATGTATTCATGGATACAGAAACATACGAGCAGCTGGAACTTCCTGCAGCACAAATCGAGTATGAATTGAAATTCTTAAAGGAAAATATGGAAGTTGCAATCATGATGTATCAAAGCGAAACACTTGGTGTGGAGCTGCCGACAACGGTTGAATTGGAAGTCACCGAAACAGAACCAGGCATCAAGGGCGACACGGCATCTGGCGGATCTAAACCTGCAACGGTTGAAACAGGTCTGATTGTCAACGTTCCATTCTTTGTCAATGAAGGCGACAAATTGATTATCAATACATCTGAAGGTTCTTACGTATCACGTGCTTAAGAGTAAAACAAGGAAGCTGAAGGGAAATTCCCCTTCGGCTTTTTTTGCGTCTAAAATAAATCGGGGCTAAAGTCTTGAGAGAATTCAAGCAAAAACATTGTTGTCACAGCTGTAGGGAAATTGGCATTTATATTGAATAAAGGTGACGACACCTGGTAATCCTCCAACATTTTACATAGACCCTTCTTTTTGCTGTTTCTCGAAGAGTGTTTTTTTGTCAGTTTTTTTACTCATTTATCAACTGCATTCCCCTTGAGTAATTTCAAAAAATTCAAATGGTCATATAAATAGTTTTCCTGATGTCTGAGCTGAAGGGATTTTTCCCTTCAGCTTTTTTTGTGGTCATATTCAGTGTATTTAAGAATACATTTGAAGTAACGAGAGGCTTGTACGAAGGAGGACTATGGAATGGAAACCATTCTTGCTTTTTTGCCGAAATCAATCGCTGAACAAATTACTGCACTCCCCTCGAACCTACTGGATGATATGGAAGAAATCAGGATGCGGATCACAAGGCCTCTTGAGATCACAGCACGGGGAGAACCCCATTACTTGCCCTATATCGTACATGCCCATGATGCTGATCAATTTTTAAATAATCTTGGCCATCATTCCTTTTATACATTGGAGGAAGAGCTGAAGAGGGGATACATCACAATTGAAGGAGGTCACAGGGTGGGACTTGCAGGTAAAGTGATCCTGGACCACGGCCAGGTTAAGGCAATAAGAAAAGTGTCGTCATTCAATATCAGGATTGCACGGCAAAAAATTGGAATTGCAGAACCACTTGTTAATGTTCTGTACGACTCAAGCTGGAAACATACGATGATCATTGGCCCGCCGCAGACGGGGAAAACCACCTTGTTGAGGGATGTGGCAAGGATCATTTCAACAGGATTGAAAGATAGACGAATTCATCCACTCAAGGTTGGAATAGTTGATGAACGTTCAGAAATCGCCGGGAGTGTACAAGGAATTCCGCAGCTAAAGTTTGGTCCGCGCATCGATGTCCTCGATGCTTGTCCAAAAGCTGAAGGGATGATGATGCTTATTCGTTCCATGAGTCCAGACGTTCTGATCGTAGATGAAATCGGTAGAGAAGAAGACAGTATTGCCATAATGGAGGCAGTGAATGCCGGGATCACACTTATCATGACGACTCACGGCAGCAGCCTGGAAGAGATTAAAAAAAGGCCGACGTTGAAACCCATTTTGGATGCACAAATCTTCAATAGATTTATTGAGTTATCAAGAGGAAAAGGTCCGGGGACCATTACAAGGATATTAGACGAAAATGGAAAATCCCTTCACCGTAAAGAAAGTGTGAAACAGCCATGATAAAGATCATCGGCGCCATATTCATTTTATTATCAACGACGTGGGCAGGCTTTGAATCCTCCAAGCACTTAAGCGAAAGGCCAAGACAGCTTCGCTGGCTGAAATCAGCCATGCAATCCTTGGAGGCTGAAATCATGTATGGACATACCCCTTTGCATGAAGCAGCCCGAAAGATTGCCAAGCAAATGCCAAAACCATTATCTTGGTTTTTTGATTCGTTTGCGGAGAAGTTGACTGGGACAGAAACGACAGTGCGAGCTGCCTGGGAAGAAAGCCTGAAGGAAATATGGAAACTCACGGCCTTTAAACAAGGTGAGTATGAAGTGTTGCTGCAGTTTGGCGAGAATTTAGGAAAACACGATTTAATCACCCAGCAGAAACAGATTGTATTGGCACTCACCCACCTTGAAAGGGAAGAACAAGAAGCGAGGGAAAAACAGCATAAATATGAAAAAATGGCAAAAAGTCTTGGTCTCATGTCCGGGTTATTGCTGATCATCTTACTTCTGTAAAGGAAAATTTAGGAGGAACTAATATGGGGATTGATGTGGATGTCATTTTCAAAATCGCAGGAGTTGGAATCGTGGTGGCATTTTTACATACGATTCTCGATCAAGTTGGAAAAAAGGAATATGCACAGTGGGTGACTTTATTTGGATTTATTTACATTCTGTTCATGGTAGCTTCGATCGTGGATGATTTATTTCAAAAAATCAAGTCCGTCTTTTTATTTCAAGGGTAGGGGAGGGCTTTGCGATTGAAATTATCCAAATTGTAGGAATTGCCCTTGTGACCACTTTTTTGGCCTTGATTGTCAAAGAACAAAAGCCCAATTTTGCATTTTTATTAGTAGTATTTGTTGGCTGTGCGATTTTTCTGTTTTTAATTGATCAAATCTACCTCATTATCCGTATGATCGAAAAGATCGCCATCAATGCCAACATCAATATGATTTATGTTGAGACGATTTTAAAAATTATCGGAATTGCCTATATAGCCGAATTTGCTTCTCATATTACAAAGGATGCCGGACAAGGGGCCATTGCGGCAAAAGTGGAATTGGCGGGAAAGATCTTGATCCTGGCGATGGCTATCCCGATCTTGACCGTTCTGATTGAAACGGTGATAAACATGATACCAAAAGGATAGACGCATTACTATGATGGGGTGAAATGAATGCGGCAGTGGATGCAGATTATCTTTATCATTGCTCTTTTGTTTTTAACAGTTCCGAATCTTGTACAAGCTGCAGATGATCAACAAACAAGAAATATAGAGGATGAATTGGTCAGCCAACAGATGGATGACCTGGGGATTACAGAATTAAAAGGATACTGGCAAAATATCATCGATAAATATGGAGGATATCTTCCAGAAAGCCAAAAAGGCAGCTTGATCGATTTCATTAAAGGAGACAAAAAATTTTCTCTGAAGCAATGGTTTTATGGAATCACCAAATACACATTTCAAGAATTGATACAAAATGGAAAGCTTCTCGGCTCCCTGATCATGCTGACCATATTCAGCATGTTTCTGCAATCGCTGCAAAATGCATTTGATCAAGGGAATGTCAGCAAGGTAGCTTATGCCATCGTTTTCATGGTACTCATCATCATCGCCTTGAATTCATTTCATGTGGCGATTGATTATACACAGGATGCAATAAATACGATGATCCACTTCATCATTGCCTTGTTCCCCCTGCTTCTCGCATTGATTGCAACATCTGGTGGGGTGACATCGGCAGCCTTTTTTCATCCGGTCATCATCCTGCTGATGAATACGAGCGGTTTATTGATTGAATACATCGTTTTGCCCCTGCTTTTCCTGGCGGCACTCCTGAGCATTGTCAGTACACTTTCCGAACAGCATAAAGTGACTCAATTGGCCCAGCTTCTCCGAAATTGGAGCATCGGGCTGCTGGGGGTATTCATGACCGTTTTCTTAGGGGTCATTTCAGTACAGGGAGCCACGTCTGCTGTAACCGATGGCATTACGATCAGAACGGCAAAATTCGTCACCGGCAATTTTGTTCCGGTCATTGGGAGGATGTTTACCGATGCTACGGACACAGTCATTTCGGCTTCAGTCCTTCTTAAAAATACAGTGGGCATCGCCGGGGTGGCAATCCTGCTCATGATCGCAGCATTTCCAGCGATCAAAGTACTGGTGATTGCATTTGTTTATAAGCTTGCAGCAGCGCTTTTGCAGCCGGTTGGCGGGGGTCCTGTCATTGCATGCTTGGACACAATCAGTAAAAGTGTCATCTATGTATTTGCAGCATTGGCTATTGTTTCGTTCATGTTCTTTCTGTGTGTGACGGTCATGATCGCTGCAGGGAATATAACCTTGATGATTCGATAAGGGGGAGGAAACATGAGCTATCTCGTGCAATGGATTACGAACATTATATTATTCGTTCTTTTAACGGTCGTAATGGACATGCTCCTCCCCAATTCATCTTTTAAGAAATATACAAAAATGGTAACGGGGCTCCTTTTGATCACCATCATTCTCACTCCGGTGCTTAGGTTCATTTCCAGTGACTTCGATCAAGTGTTCAATCAAATTTCAATAAAGGAGTCCGTGGGAAATTTTCAGGTAGAAAATTTAATAGAAAGTAAGAAAAAAGAAATACAAGCATCACAACGTGCATATATTTTAGAACAAATGGCTGTCCAAATGAAAAAGGACGCAGAAGAGGAGATGATCGGCCAATTTGGAATAGGGATTGAGTCTATAAAGTTAAAGGTTAAACAAGGGGGAACAGATAGTTTTCCTGAAAATTTGGAAAAAATCACCGTTATGCTTGGAAAACCGCATGAGGCAGGTGTTGTTCAAGCGGTGAAGCCAGTATCCATTGACACCCGCGAAAACGATACGCAGCAGGTTAAGGATGAAAAGACAGAAAAAATGATAGACCTCTTGGCAAACAGATGGAATCTAGACGCAAAAAGTATTCAAATTCAATTTGAAGGAGGGATCCAAACAAACGATGAGCGGTGAAAAAGGACCAATCGACTGGTTGAAATCATTATTGCTTACCAAAAGTGATTCTTCAAAGCCTTCTGGAAAGAAAATAGGCAAGCTTCAATATTTTCTGATCATCTTGATTTGTGGGATTGCCTTTATGCTGATAAGCGATCTTTGGAGGTCAGGAAATGATCAAGCATCATCACCCGCCATGAAGCAAGCGCCTGAAAATGGAGGAAGCGTGGAGACCTTTGGCTCAAACAAGGATGACAAACCTAAAAGCATGGCTGACTATGAAAAACAATATGAAAACGAGCTTAAAGAAGCTCTCGATCAAATTGTAGGAGTCAGCAACGTGACGGTTGTCGTGAATGTAGAGGCATCCGAGCAAAAGGTATTTGAAAAGGATTCGAAAGCACAAAATCAAATTACAAATGAAACGGATCCAAAAGGCGGCGAGAGAAAAATAGAAGAACAAACAAAAGACGACCAGCTGGTGATCGTCAAAAACGGCGACAAAGAGGTTCCAATTGTGAAGGAAACGAGAAAACCAGAAATCAAGGGGGTTCTTGTAGTTGCAAATGGAGCTGATAATATACAAATCAAAAAATGGATCATTGAAGCGGTGACGCGTGTCTTGGATGTCCCAAGCCATCAGGTCGCCGTGATGCCAAAAAAATCAAAGGGGGATTCCTAAGTGTTACTAAAAAAACAAACTGTTTGGCTATTGACAATGTTAAGTCTAGTGGTAGTATTATCGGTTTATTATGTCACATCACCAGAAACGAAGACTGCAGATCTTGCCGCTGTTGATAAGGGCAAGAAAACGAGTGAAAGTGCATCAGCATCCAATAAGAAAGACATGGATGTTGTGACAGATGCTGCAGGCGATGAAGTTTTCGAAGCATTACGTTTAGATGAACAAGATAAACGGAGTGAGCTGCGCCAGCAATTAACGGAAATGGTCGCTTCACCTGACTTAACAGCAGAGGAGAAAAATAAAGCATACGAACAAATGCAGCAGCTTACTGAATTGGAAACAAAGGAAAAAGTACTTGAAAGTCTGATCCAATCAATGGGCTATAAAGATGCGCTGGTTCGCGCTGATGGTGAAAAGGTGTTGATCACTGTTAAAGCAAATGAGCAATCCAAAAAAGCA
Organism: Falsibacillus albus; assembly: GCF_003668575.1. Classification (NCBI taxonomy): domain Bacteria; kingdom Bacillati; phylum Bacillota; class Bacilli; order Caryophanales; family Bacillaceae; genus Falsibacillus; species Falsibacillus albus. The sequence continues at coordinate 504,940 of NZ_RCVZ01000001.1, forward strand.
GCAAATCAAATCATCCAAAAAGTCGGCGATGAAATAGGAGAAATGCAGAAGGTTTCAGTAACATTCGAACCTGAAAAATAATACAAAAGGAGTCATTCCATTAGCCAGCGAGTCTGGCCGGAATGACTCCTTTTTTTAAATGGCATATCCTAAAAGATAGTAGTCATCACTTTGGATTCATCCTATCATAACGATTGAAATGGAAAGTGCGATTCTCCATGATGTATTCGCTTTCAATGGACATCTGACCTCTTTAAAATGTATGATATGTTTAGGTAGGAAAAAGTGGTCTTACCAATTCAACGTTGAATTTTTCATGTAAATTATCGTATGATATTAGTAGCTAGTCATAATTCAAGTTAGGAGATGTATCAAATGTTAAAGGTTCAAGAAATTCGTGAGCTTATTAAGCTAGTCGATCAATCGAGCATTGATGAATTCGTATATGAATATGAAGGTTCTAAAATAGAAATGAAAAAAAGAGGTGAGGCTGTCGTTGCCGCACAGCCAGTTCAACAAGCGGCTGCTCCAGCACCATCTGCACCACCGGCACCTGCTGCACCTGCCGCACCGGCGCCTGAGGCTCCAGCTGCAGCCGTTCAAGAAACTGTTCAGCCAGCAGCAGAAGATGATGCCAATTTACATAAAATCACTTCCCCGATGGTGGGAACATTTTATGCTTCCCCATCACCTGATGCAGACCTTTATGTGAAAACTGGATCAAGGGTTGGAGAAGATACGGTTGTCTGTATCGTTGAAGCGATGAAATTATTCAATGAAATCGAAGCGGAAGTGAATGGAGAAATCGTAGAAATTTTAGTTAAAGATGGACAACTGGTAGAATATGGACAACCATTATTCTTAGTAAAGCCTGAGTAAGGAGCGATTCTTTATGATTAAAAAGCTATTAATTGCAAATAGGGGAGAAATAGCGGTCCGCATCATCCGTGCAGCACGGGAGATGGGGGTAGAAACCGTTGCAGTATACTCCGAAGCAGATAAAGAGGCTCTTCATGTCCAAATTGCAGACGAAGCATACTGTATAGGACCAAAGACGTCAAAAGACAGCTACTTAAATTTCACAAATATCATCAGCGTTGCAAAACTGACTGGATGTGAAGCGATTCATCCCGGATATGGATTCTTAGCGGAGAATGCAGATTTTGCTGAGCTCTGCAGGGACTGCAATATCACTTTTGTCGGCCCGAGCCCTGAAGCGATCTCCAAAATGGGTACAAAAGATGTGGCAAGGGAAACGATGCGTGAGGCAGGCGTCCCGATTGTGCCCGGTTCAAAGGGAATCGTGAAAGATATTGATGATGCGATTAAATTAGCCAATGAAATGGATTATCCCGTCATCATCAAAGCTACTGCCGGCGGTGGTGGAAAAGGGATCCGCGTGGCAAGGACCGAACAGGAATTAATTAAAGGAATCAACATTACACAGCAGGAGGCAATGACTGCATTTGGGAATCCTGGTGTGTATATAGAAAAGTACATTGAGGATTTCAGACATGTAGAAATCCAAGTCATGGCAGACAACTATGGCAATGTCATCCACTTGGGTGAAAGGGATTGCTCCATCCAACGGAGACTTCAAAAGCTCTTGGAAGAAACACCGTCCCCCGCTTTGGATGGTGAAATGCGTGCTACGATGGGAGAAGCGGCTGTCAAGGCAGCAAAAGCAGTTGATTATTCCGGAGCTGGGACGGTAGAATTTATATATGACCATGTAAATCGTAAGTTTTACTTCATGGAAATGAACACGCGCATCCAGGTCGAGCATCCAGTCACAGAAATGGTCACAGGCGTTGATTTGATCAAAGAAATGATCCGTGTGGCTTCCGGTGAAAAATTGTCATTGAAACAAGAAGAGGTAACGTTCAGTGGCTGGTCGATCGAATGCCGCATCAATGCAGAAAATCCGGAGAAGAACTTCATGCCGTCACCGGGCAAGATCGATATGTATCTCCCTCCCGGCGGCTTTGGTGTAAGGGTGGAATCGGCAGCATATCCAGGCTATTCAATCCCGCCGTATTATGATTCCATGATCGCCAAGCTCATTACCTATGGAGCTACTAGGGAAGAAGCCATCCAAAGAATGAGGCGTGCTCTCAGCGAATTTGTCATCGAAGGTATCCATACCACGATTCCTTTCCATTTGAAGTTATTGGAGCATGAAACGTTTGTAGGCGGGGATTTTAATACAAAGTTCCTCGAAAAGTACGATGTAATGAATACTTAATCTTCACTGGAGGTGTTGGATATGTCAGAAAATCAGATGAATAATGTTTTAGAAATGAATCAAGGAAACGATGGGCTCGGTAAAGTCGAGATTGCACCTGAAGTCATTGAAGTCATTGCAGGCATTGCTGCATCCGAAGTGGAAGGAGTTGCCCAAATGCGCGGCAACTTTGCTTCTGGCGTCGTAGAACGCTTAGGCAAAAAAAACCACGGAAAAGGCGTTAAGGTGGAGCTCTCGGAAGAAGGCATAAAAGTTGATGTCTTCTGCCTTATGAACTTCGGAGTCTCCATCCCGAACGTAGCCCAAGAAATACAGGATAACATTCGCCAGGCATTAATGAATATGACTGCACTGGAAGCGAATGAAGTCAATATTCATGTAGTCGGAATTCAATTCGAAAACCAAAAACATGAAATCTATGACGAAACAGAAGAATAAGTGAAACAAAATCCCAAAGGCCAATTGGCCTTTGGGATTTTTAGTTTGAAGCTGGAGAATATTGGCGATTAGTCGGCATGGGACACGGGTACCCTAAGACATGAAAAATTGATTGATTGTCGGGTGTTTAATGCTCTTGATATGTCAAGTTTGATTAAAAAGAAAGCAATGGAGCGTGAATGGCTCCTGTTGAGGAAGAGATGGGCTCGTAACGGTAGCAAAAGAGAGCATCTGATGCCCGTCAGAACCGAAACGGAAGCTGAAGGGAACCAGAATCGAGATCTGATGCCCGCCAGGAACGAAACGGAAGCTAAAGGGAATCAGAACCGAAATCTGGTGCCCGTCAGGAACGAAATGAAAGCTGAAGGGAACCAGAACCGAAATCTGATGCCCGCCAGAACCAAAACCGAAGCTAAAGGGAATCAGAATCGAAATCTGATGCCCGCCAGAACCAAAACCGAAGCTAAAGGGAATCAGAACCGAAATCTGGTGCCCGTCAGAACCGAAACGGAAGCTAAAGGGAATCAGAACCGAAATCTGATGCCCGTCAGGAACGAAACGGAAGCTAAAGGGAATCAGAACCGAAATCTGGTGCCCGTCAGGAACGAAACGGAAGCTGAAGGGAACCAGAATCGAGATCTGATGCCCGCCAGGAACGAAACGGAAGCTAAAGGGAATCAGAACCGAAATCTGGTGCCCGTCAGGAACGAAATGAAAGCTGAAGGGAACCAGAACCGAAATCTGATGCCCGCCAGAACCAAAACCGAAGCTAAAGGGAATCAGAATCGAAATCTGATGCCCGCCAGAACCAAAACCGAAGCTAAAGGGAATCAGAACCGAAATCTGGTGCCCGTCAGAACCGAAACGGAAGCTAAAGGGAATCAGAGTCGAAATCTGATGCCCGCCAGAACCAAAACCGAAGCTAAAGGGAATCAGAACCGAAATCTGGTGCCCGTCAGGAACGAAACGGAAGCTGAAGGGAACCAGAATCGAGATCTGGTGCCCGTCAGAACCGAAACGGAAGCTAAAGGGAATCAGAACCGAAATCTGATGCCCGTCAGGAACGAAACGGAAGCTAAAGGGAATCAGAACCGAAATCTGGTGCCCGTCAGGAACGAAACGGAAGCTGAAGGGAACCAGAATCGAGATCTGGTGCCCGTCAGAACCGAAACGGAAGCTAAAGGGAATCAGAACCGAAATCTGATGCCCGTCAGGAACGAAACGGAAGCTAAAGGGAATCAGAACCGAAATCTGGTGCCCGTCAGGAACGAAACGGAAGCTGAAGGGAACCAGAATCGAGATCTGGTGCCCGTCAGAACGGAAACCGAAGCTAACGGGAATCAGAATCGAAATCTGATGCCCGCCAGAACCAAAACCGAAGCTAAAGGGAATCAGAACCGAAATCTGGTGCCCGTCAGGAACGAAACGGAAGCTAAAGGGAATCAGAATCGAGATCTGGTGCCCGTCAGAACCGAAACGGAAGCTAAAGGGAATCAGAACCGAAATCTGGTGCCCGTCAGGAACGAAACGGAAGCTAAAGGGAATCAGGATGGCATTACGCTTTCCATTGCAGATGGCCTCCTTCTTTTATGTTGACGATGAGGAGTTACAGCCGACGTACAGGCGTTGAAAGACCATCCAGGTATTCCCACTTTTCCTCATGCAAATCCTCTAGAAAAAACAGCTGCCTTTATAAAGTGTCCTTACAAATAAAGACTTTTCAAAAAGTGAGAATAGTTCTTTTATTGAAATATCCGTGCGTTGGTTCCTATGTTTATGCTATTATCTTGTTATGAACTCGAGATTATTCTAAAAGGAGTATTGAAATAATGAAAAGACGTACTGCGCGTGAAAAGGCGCTTCAAGCATTGTTCCAAATGGATGCGAATGATATCCAGGCGGACGAAGCCATTTCCAATGTATTGGAAGATAAACCGAATGACGAATACCTTCAGAAATTGGTGGCAGGGACCATTGAACATAAAAGCGAGATTGATCAAACGATCCAAAAACATTTAGAAAAATGGAAACTTGGGCGGCTTGCGAAAGTGGATCGGAATATCCTTAGACTCGGTGTATTTGAAATGTACTATATGGAGGACCTTCCAAAGAATGTTGCCATCAACGAAGCGATTGAAATAGCGAAAACATTCGGTGATGATCAGTCAAGTAAATTCATCAATGGAGTACTCTCCAAAATAAAGGATTCTTTATAAGAGAACGGGGTCCATTCATAAAGAATTACTGCAGCTTAAGCGTCTAACGACATCGAAGCGGTAGCATGATAGAAGCGTTTAGGGCTGTTCCGCTGGTGCCTGGCTTCTCCTATAAAGCTCTATATAGTAGAAGTGCGAGCCGATGGCATTCTACTAAATATGGTTTAGGAGTCGCCCGGCACTTTCTTTATGGACAGATCCTTTCTTTTTCGGGCAAAATTTCTTTATGAAGGGTGTAATAGATGACCGAGAATCGATATTTAACGATAAGAGCATTAACCAAATACATAAAACGAAAATTCGATGCCGATCCCTATTTGAAAGATGTATATGTGAAAGGGGAAATATCGAATTTTAAACAACATTCCAGCGGGCATATGTACTTTACATTGAAGGATGAAAATGCTCGCATATTATCCGTCATGTTTTCCTCCGCAAATCGATCAATGAAGTTTTCCCCTGAAAATGGCATGAATGTCCTGGTCAGAGGGGATGTTTCTGTTTTTGAGTCGAGTGGACAGTATCAGCTATATGTCAAAGAAATGCAGCCCGATGGAATCGGGGAGCTTTTTTTGGCTTACGAACAGCTGAAAGCAAAGCTCGAGAAGGAAGGCCTTTTTGATGCTGCCAGGAAAAGAAAGCTTCCGATGTATCCGAAAGCGATTGGCGTCATAACTTCTCCTACTGGGGCAGCTGTGCGGGATATCATTACCACCATTCAGCGAAGGTATCCGATTGGCAAAGTACTGGTCATCCCTGCACTCGTGCAAGGACAGCAGTCTGCTGCATCCATTGTGGAGGCCATCGAAAAAGCCAATCAAATGGAAGGACTGGACGTATTGATTGTCGGCAGGGGCGGGGGTTCAATCGAAGAGCTCTGGTCATTTAATGAAGAAGCTGTGGCAAGGGCGATCTACCAATCAGCCCTTCCCGTCATCTCTGCTGTCGGACACGAAACAGATTTTACAATCGCTGATTTTGTAGCGGATATGAGAGCTCCCACTCCTACCGGGGCAGCGGAATTGGCTGTCCCGCACATAGAGGAAATCATTGAACGCGTCATGAATCTGCAAATGAGGCTTGCCAGAGTGATGAGGCAGCAAGTGGATGCGCGGAAAAAGGAATTGGACAATCTTCAGCGCAGCTATGCCTTCCGCAATCCTATGAAGCTTTACGAACAAAAGATGGAGGAAGTCGATCGGCTCACAGAAAGACTCATCAGGGAAAAGAACATTCTCTTTGCTTCATTTCAGGACCAATTAAAAAACATGGAATCGAGGCTGCAGCGGAGCCATCCATCCGGCAAACTTGACCAACATAAAGAAAAATACAAGCATTTGAATAGATGGCTGCAAAAGTACATCCAAGATATATATAAAGAGAAAGTCCAAGCATTGAATCAAAGCATTTCCACACTGAAGGCGATGAATCCATTGAATATCATGGAGAGAGGCTACAGCGTTGCCTATAATGAAAAGCAGGAAGTGATCAAATCCACTGCACAGGTCAGTGAAGGAGACCATATCAGGCTGCACCTGAAGGATGGAAGATTGGTTTGCTCGATTGAAAATATAGAGGAGGAAAGTGAACATGAAAGAAACTGAACTTACTTTTGAACAAGCGATGGAACAGTTGGAAACTATCGTGCAAAAACTCGAAGAAGGAGATGTGCCTCTTGAGGAAGCGATCTCCATTTATCAAAAAGGCATGGAGCTTTCAAAGATGTGTCATGATAAATTAAAAAATGTCGAAGATCAATTGACAAAAATTTTGACGGGTGATGAAGAAAAAGATTTCTCTCTTCAAGAGGAGGAATAATTTTGTTCCAGCAATCATTGAAAGAATTCATGTCGGCCCACAGAGATGTGGTCGAGAAAGAAATGAACAAAAAAATCTCGGGATTGGCGGCTCCGGAAATCATGAAAGAGGCAATGACCTATTCGCTGCAGGCGGGTGGAAAAAGGCTAAGGCCCATCCTGCTGCTTGCGACCCTCTCTGCCTATGGGGAGAAGCTCGGAAAGGGGTTAGCGGCAGCCTGCGCATTGGAGATGATCCATACATATTCCCTCATTCATGATGATCTTCCAAGCATGGACAATGATGACCTTCGCAGGGGGAAGCCGACGAATCATAAAGTATTCGGCGAAGCATTTGCCATTCTTGCCGGGGATGCATTGCTTACATATAGTTTTCAGATCCTTGCAGCCGATGAGGAAAATACACCGGAAATAAAAATCCGGCTGGTAGAACTGCTGAGCAAATGTTCGGGTGCAGAAGGGATGGTTGGAGGTCAGGCGGCAGACCTTCAAGGTGAAAATCGGTCATTGACACTCGAGGAATTGGAGTATATCCATTTAAATAAAACGGGTAAACTGCTCATGTTCAGTGTGGTGGCTGGTGCCATCATAGCAGGCGCAAGCAGCAAGGAGCTCCAATTATTTGAAGCGTTTGCGCTGCATCTTGGACTGGCTTTTCAAATACAGGATGACATTTTGGACATAGAAGGAGACGTATCTAAAATCGGCAAACCGATTGGGAGCGATACAACGAATCATAAGAGCACCTACCCTGCATTGCTGACCATGGATGGAGCTAAGGAAAAGCTGAAAGAACACGTGGCAGAAGCAAAGAAAATGCTGGCTCAAACACGATTGGATATCGGATTATTGGAGGAAATCACCGATTTGGTCGCGCAAAGGGATCATTAATGATCGATCCTTCTATAAAGGTTGTTTCTCAAAGATTGTTGCTTCAGTGGATGTGCAGCGTCGGAATAGACGCAATCACAGATTATCGTTTGAGCGTATGAAATAACCTATGGTATAATAAGTATAATGATAGATGGATGGTGCAGTATTCTAGTCGACCTACCATTCTTGAAGGTGGGCCTAAAAATCCACTAAAGGGCACATCGATGAAGTTCCTGGTTTTGGCTTGGGGAGCCCAGCCTTGGGTCAAAGCTGGGAGTAAAGCTTAAGGGCGATCCACAATGGCATGTGGGCGATGACCCTTAAGCTGCGGAGGCTTCGTATCTAGCGCTGGCAATATGCATGTGCAATAGTGCGGAGTATGAACCTGTGATGTGGTCAAAGGGTATCACTAGCAGCGTAGCCTGCCTTGAGTGAAGTTTGAGGGGATTATGGTAACAAAGCACACATCAGTTGGCCATTGATATGTACTTTTTCGCCCATATGAAATCGGCTTTGCAAAAGAGGCTAAGGAATGGTTAAAGGTTGTTGAGGAAATCTCCTAGGCTGTTTCTATCTGAACATATTTAGGGGATTATAGTGCGGACTAAGTGGTAATCCAGTCTAACTGCTGGTGACACAGTTAAGATGCCTTTAAAGGGAAACCGCCGGCTTGGCAACATCCGGTATGCATCTGGGAAAACCTACTGGACCTAAGCCGCAATCTTAACCCTGCATATGACCATCCATTTTTAATCATATTGACACAAGAAATCGGTGATTGATAAATATATGAGAGATATAATGATAAACTCAATAAAATGGAGTATCAGCATTGCCGTTATCACTTTTGTGTTAGCGGCTATTTTTTCAATAGCATCAAACGGCATCCTTCATGGGGTTGCCTGGGGTACTGGATTGATTGTCGTTTTGATCATTGTCTTTATCGGTATTTTCTTTGATATGATCGGGATCGCCGCAACGGCAGCAGATGAAGTCCCTTTTCATGCGATGGCCTCAAAAAAAGTGTATGGAGCGAAGCATTCCATCAACATCGTACGCAATGCCGACCGATTTGCAAGCTTTTGTAATGATGTAATAGGCGATGTTTCGGGTATTATAAGTGGTACAGCCACTACAATTGTCATCATCCAGCTCACGGTGAATCTGAAGCTTGGCCAAAGCTCTTATATCGATTATATGATCAATGTTACATTAACAAGTTTCATCGCCGCGCTGACCGTTGGCGGGAAAGCCTTTGGAAAATCCTTTGCGATTCGCTATTCTCGTGATATTATTTTTCAGGTCGGGAAAGTTTTACAATTTCTTGAGGAAAAATTTCATATCGCTATAATAAAAGATAAAAAGTCGAAAAAGAAATCAACTATTAACAGACGAAAGTGAGTGATCCGTGATGGATCTGTTAGAAATAAAAGACCCTGGGTTTTTAAAGAACATGACCAATAGCCAGCTGGAAGGACTAAGCAAGGAAATTCGCCAGTTCTTGATTGAAAAGCTATCCGTTACCGGCGGCCATATCGGCCCGAACCTTGGGGTGGTGGAGCTTACACTTGCCCTACATAAGTGTTTTGACAGCCCAAAGGACAAGATGATCTGGGACGTGGGACACCAGTCCTATGTCCATAAAATATTGACTGGACGCGCCGGTGAATTTGACACCTTGCGTCAATACAAAGGTCTTTGCGGGTTCCCGAAACGAAATGAGAGTGAGCATGATGTATGGGAGACCGGGCATAGTTCCACATCTCTCTCTGCTGCCATGGGCATGGCAATCGCGAGGGATTTGAAAAAGGAAAAATCATATATTCTACCAATTATCGGCGATGGGGCCCTTACAGGTGGAATGGCGCTCGAAGCACTGAATCATATCGGTGATGAGAAGAAAAATATGATCGTCGTCTTGAATGATAATGAAATGTCGATTGCCCCGAATGTAGGGGCATTGCACAAAGTGCTCGGGAAACTTCGTACAGCAGGTAAGTACCATTGGGCAAAGGATGAGTTGGAGTACTTGCTGAAGAAAATCCCGGCAGTCGGCGGAAAGCTTGCCACTACAGCGGAGCGGATCAAGGATAGCCTAAAATATTTCCTTGTTTCGGGAATGTTCTTTGAAGACCTTGGGTTCACTTACTTGGGACCAGTGGATGGGCATAATTTTGAAGATTTATTTGAGAACATACAATATGCGAAGAAGACAGAAGGTCCCGTCCTCCTTCATGTCCTAACAAAGAAGGGGAAGGGATTTGACCCTGCTGAGTCGGATACAGTCGGCACTTGGCATGGTACAGGGCCTTATAAAATCGATACCGGTGACCTTATTAAGCCCGTCAATGCTCCTCCTGCCTGGAGCAAATTGGTAAGTGAAACGGTCCGCAAGCTGGCGAGGACCGACGAACGCATTGTTGCGATCACACCTGCGATGCCGGTCGGATCAAAGCTGGAAGGATTTGCTCAGGAATTTCCTGATAGGATGTATGATGTCGGGATAGCCGAGCAGCACGCCGCAACGGTTGCGGCTGGATTGGCCACTCAGGATATGAAGCCATTCCTTGCCATTTATTCCACCTTTCTTCAACGTGCCTATGATCAAGTGGTCCATGATATTTGCCGTCAAAATTTGAACGTGTTCATCGGAATCGACCGGGCAGGATTGGTCGGGGCAGATGGAGAGACGCATCAAGGCGTTTTTGATATTGCCTTTTTAAGACATTTGCCGAATATGGTATTAATGATGCCAAAGGATGAAAATGAAGGACAGCATATGGTCAATACCGCTATAAAATATGATGCTGGACCAATCGCGATGCGCTTTCCACGCGGAAATGGCTATGGCGTGCCAATGGATTCGTCTCTCAAAGAGATACCGATCGGTTCATGGGAAGTATTGAGAAAAGGAACGGATGCGGCGATCCTAACGTTTGGAACGACGATCCCTATGGCGATGGAGGCTGCCGATCAATTGGAAAGCAGCGGAATTTCGGTTAAAGTCATCAATGCAAGATTCATCAAACCACTCGATGAGAAAATGCTGACTGAACTATTGTCTCAGGAAATGCCGATATTGACGATTGAGGAAGCCGTCCTTCAAGGGGGATTTGGAAGTGCTGTCCTGGAATTTGCCCATGATCATGGTTATCATCATGCAGCGATTGACAGAATGGGCATACCTGATTGCTTTATTGAACACGGCAGCGTTGGCAAACTCTTGGAAGAGATCGGGCTTACTTCTGAGCAGGTAGCCTTGAAGATACAAACAATGACACCAAAAAAACAAAAAAGGGCTTAAGGATGAAAGTAAAAAAACAACGAATAGATGTACTATTAGTAGATAGAGGGCTTTTTGAAACAAGGGAAAAAGCAAAGCGGGCTGTTATGGCGGGCATCGTCTACAGCAATGAACTGCGGTTGGATAAACCGGGAGAAAAGGTGAATGAAGATATCCCGATAAACATTAAAGGGAGTACAATGCCTTATGTCAGCAGGGGTGGATTAAAACTTGAGAAGGCTTTAAAGGAATTCCAAGTGAATGTTGAAGGGAAAATCATGCTTGACATCGGATCTTCAACAGGAGGATTTACTGACTGCGCACTTCAAAACGGTGCTAAAATGTCATATGCACTTGATGTGGGCTATAACCAGCTTGCCTGGAAATTAAGACAGGATGAACGGGTCGTGGTGATGGAGAGGACCAATTTTAGATATGTGACACCGGCAGACCTGGAAAAAGGGATGCCCGACTTTGCTACCATCGATGTTTCTTTTATATCCTTGAAATTGATCCTTCCTGTCTTGAAAACGTTATTAGTGCAAAATAGCGACATCATCGCTTTGATCAAGCCTCAATTTGAAGCTGGACGCGAACAGGTTGGAAAGAAAGGGATCGTCAGGGATCCCAAAATCCATGAGCAAGTGATTGAAAAGATCATTACATTCGCTCAAAATGAAGGCTACAAAATCAAAAATCTGTCCTATTCGCCTATAACAGGCGGCGATGGGAACATTGAGTTTTTAGCACACTTATATTGGGGCGATTCGACTGAAGGTGTCCTTGAGAACCTTCCAGATAAGTTTGATGAAGTGGTCGAAGAGGCCCATAGGGAATTACAAAGCAAGGATAAATAAAAGATGGATGAGCTTGTGCGTCTTGAATGTGTTCCTTCATTGGGGACCATTCAAGATTGTGCAGGCTTTTTCAGTGGAAAATTGTACTTTTCAAAAAAATAAGCTAACATGTATGTATATCCGAGCATAAATATACAAGTTAGTTGGGGGTCGGCATATACCGATGATGAATAAAGGACAGAGACATATAAAAATACGCGAAATCATTGCACACTATGAAATTGAGACACAGGACGATTTGGTGGATCATCTAAAGAATTTAGGATTTAACGTGACCCAGGCCACTGTCTCAAGGGATATTAAAGAACTTCACCTGGTAAAGGTCCCTTTAATGGATGGGCGCTATAAATACAGCTTGCCGGCAGACCAGAGGTTCAATCCGCTGCAAAAGCTGAAAAGAACTTTGACAGATGCATTCATTACCATCGATTCGGCAGGTCATTTGCTTGTGATGAAGACACTTCCGGGCAATGCCAATGCCATTGGTGCATTATTGGATAATCTGGATTGGGAGGAGATCCTCGGGACCATTTGCGGGGATGATACGTGTTTAATTATTTGTAAAACGGAAAAAGATACAGAAATTATCTCGCAAAGATTATTAGATATGCTGTAAAGTGAGGCGAATTCTTATTGCTACAGGAACTTTCAATTAAAAATTTTGCAATTATCGATGAACTTTCCGTTTCTCTTGAAAAAGGATTGACGGTGCTTACTGGTGAAACGGGAGCTGGAAAATCGATCATCATTGATGCACTCCATTTGCTTGTGGGAGGCAGGGGTTCTTCTGAGTTTGTCCGACATGGCGAGAGAAAAGCTGAAATTGAGGGTTTATTTATCATTGAGGACCCAAATCATCCAATTTATAAGCGGGCTGATGAATTTGGGATGGACATTGAAGATGGGATGGTCGTTTTAAGGCGGGATATCTCCAGTGCGGGAAAAAGTGTTTGCCGGGTGAACGGAAAGCTTGTAACAATTGCAACGCTTCGTGAGATAGGCTCTTCGATCGTTGACATACACGGCCAGCATGAGCATCAGGAATTAATGAATGAGTCCCTTCATATGGCTTTATTGGACCAATATGGAGAAAAGAACATTTATCCTGCATTGCAAAGCTATCAGGAAATCTTTGCAGAGTATGACCACACTTCGAAAAGAATCAAGCAGCTAAGTGAAAATGAACAGCAAATGGCGCATCGTCTCGATCTCATCCAGTTCCAGCTGAATGAAATCCAGAATGCGGATTTAAGATTAAATGAAGATGAAGAGTTATTCGAAGAAAAACGAAAATTAATGAATTTCGAGAAGTTGTTTGAATCGATGCAAGCAAGCTACAATGCTCTGCAAGGCGAGCAGCGGGGCTTGGATTGGATCAGTTTGGTGATGGGGCATATCGAGGCCGCAGCAGAATTGGAATCAGACCTTTCTCCTGTACTTGAAGCGGTTACGAGCAGTTTCTATGCACTCGAAGATGCAACAAGGACCATCCGCAACCATTTGGATATATTGGAATTCAATCCAGAAAGACTGAATGACATCGAAGCCAGATTGAATGAAATCAATCAATTAAAAAGGAAATATGGCAGTACGATTGAAGAAATACTCGAGTACAGTTCCAAAATTGAAGAAGAGATTGATACCATTACAAACCGTGATAATCATGTACAGCAGCTTCAGCAAAAATTAATTTCGTTGGAAAAGGATTTGGCGCTTGAGGCGAATGAACTGAGCGATTTAAGGAGAAAATGGGCCAAAAAACTGCAAAATAGCATCCATAAAGAGTTGAAACAATTGTATATGGACAAAACTGTTTTTGAAGTTAGGTTCAGTGAGGCAACTCCACATGCCAATCGCTTTAAAAAAGAAGGACAGGACTCATTGGAATTTTACATTTCCACCAATCCGGGAGAACCGCTGAAGCCGCTATCCAAAGTGGCATCAGGTGGGGAACTGTCAAGGATGATGCTTGCGATGAAGACGATTTTTTCCAAGCATCAAGGAGTCACATCGATCATTTTTGACGAAGTGGATACCGGCGTAAGCGGCAGGGTGGCACAGGCAATCGCTGAAAAAATTCATCAAGTCGCCGTCCATTCTCAAGTTTTATGTATTTCCCATTTGCCTCAAGTTGCTGCGATGGCGGATACACATCTTTATATTCGAAAAAAAATTACCGGCGGCAGAACAAAGACAACGGTCACTTCATTGGATGATGAATCGAAAATCAAGGAAATCGGCAGGATGATATCTGGAGTGGAGATTACCGATTTAACGAAAAAACATGCCAAAGAATTGTTGGAGCTTGCTCATACAATCAAAATGACTTGAAAAGCTATCCATAATGGGTAGCTTTTTTTCTTTTAATCCCTGTTATAATTGCTTGCATTCAAGGCTAAATTAAGAGTGTAGCCAAAGAAGCGAGTGTGGATTAGAAGCGAGGAGAGTGTGGAATTTTGAAATGGGATCTTTTTAGAAAAACAATTGGTGGAATTCTCCTTGTTTCACTTATAGCAATAGGGTTTATCAAACCGATTCATGAATATATTGATCTCCCCAAGAATGTGACGATGTTCAGCGGCGAACACCAATCATTTGCTCAGCCCCAAGCTGTGACAGCTACAGTCATGAAGGGGGAGAATGTCGCGGTCACAACTGAAAATAAAGGGATTACAGTACAAGCGCAAACAGCAGGCAAAAACGAAGTACTAATGGAATTTGCAGGATTTCCGATAAAAAAAGTCAATGTAAATGTTTTGAAAGATTTTAAAGTGATCCCTGGCGGCCAGTCAATCGGTGTGAAATTAAATACACTTGGAGTATTGGTTGTTGGACATCATTTAGTTTCAACAGAACAAGGAAAGCTATCCCCAGGGGAAGAAGCAGGCATCCAGGTTGGTGACATCATAACAAAAATCAATGGCAAAAAAATAAAAAATATGTCAGATGTAGCTCCATTTGTGCAAAGTGCAGGAGAAAGCGGGAAACCGCTTCATGTTTCCGTTCAGCGTGACCATACGGTGTTTAATACCGATTTAAAACCTTTGCAGGACAAATCCGAAAAATCCTATAAATTAGGATTATATATACGTGATTCTGCAGCAGGTATCGGAACCATGACATTTTATGATCCAAAATCCCATAAATATGGGGCATTGGGCCATGTCATTTCTGATATGGATACCAAAAAGCCGATTGTTGTGGAAGATGGGCAAATTGTCAGATCGACCGTCACCTCGATTGAAAAGGGAAGCAATGGTAATCCCGGAGAAAAGCTGGCAAGGTTCTCTTCTGATCGTGAGATAATAGGGAATATTGTCAGAAACAGCCCATTTGGAATCTTTGGGAAGCTTCACCACGGGCTCGATAATGGATTATTGGAAAAGCCAATGCCCATAGCTTTATCGAATCAGGTAAAAGAAGGACCGGCCCAAATATTGACGGTAGTAGACGGAGATCAAGTGGAAAAGTACGATATTGAAATTGTCAGCACGATACCGCAGAAATTCCCGGCAACCAAAGGAATGGTCATTAAAGTCACCGATCCGAAGCTGCTGGCGAAAACTGGAGGAATCGTTCAGGGGATGAGCGGAAGTCCGATCATCCAAGACGGAAAATTAATCGGTGCTGTCACACATGTATTTGTAAATGACCCTACTTCGGGATATGGCGTCCATATCGAATGGATGCTCCATGAAGCAGGAATCGATATATATGGAAATGATGAACATAAAGCGAGCTGATGATGAAAAGCCGGGTGAAATAATCTCGGCTTTTTATTTTGCCGAGGCATACGGCGATATTTAGATGAGGCATCTTCAAGGTTTTTTTTGTGTAATTTTAAAATTTAACATGATACGACCTTACAATTCAAGATTTTTTTGATAAAATATACATAAAGAAAATTCGACAAATGCATAATGAATTACTCGAATAACGTCGAAAATAGAAGTAATTAAAAGAAAAACAAAGGATTTATATATTTTTTTAGATTTTTTTAAAAAATGAGAGGATTTTCGGTTGCATTGTCGAAATTGTCATTTACAATAATATTTAGACGAATATAAATATAGATCTTTATGAATTGAGGAGGAAACCTGTAGTGAAGAAGATAAAAGTTTGCATTGTGGATGATAATCGTGAATTGGTCGGCTTATTAGATGAGTACATTGCCTCTTTGGATGATATGGAAGTAGTTGGTGTTGCACACAATGGACAAGAATGCCTGCAGCTGTTGGAAGAAGTGAAACCTGATGTCCTTGTTTTGGATATCATCATGCCCCATCTGGATGGATTGGCAGTTCTTGAAAAACTTAAGGAAAATCCTCGTTCATCTGTACCTAATGTCATTATGCTTACCGCATTTGGACAGGAAGATGTCACGAAAAAAGCGGTTGAGCTTGGAGCTTCTTATTTTATTTTGAAACCTTTTGACATGGACAATTTAGCAAATCATATTCGTCAAGTCAGCGGAAGTTCTAATCCGATCATCAAAAAGTCTTCTTCAATGAAAAGCCACTCTGAACAAAAACCAAGGAATTTGGATGCCAGCATTACCAGCATCATTCATGAAATTGGGGTCCCTGCTCATATTAAAGGGTATTTATATTTAAGAGAAGCCATCTCAATGGTTTATAACGATATCGAATTGCTTGGTTCAATTACGAAGGTTCTCTATCCTGATATCGCAAAGAAATACAATACAACGGCAAGCCGTGTAGAAAGAGCGATCAGACATGCAATCGAAGTAGCTTGGAGCAGGGGGAACATCGATTCAATTTCTTCCCTATTCGGCTATACGGTTTCCATGTCAAAAGCCAAGCCGACAAACAGCGAGTTCATTGCCATGGTGGCAGACAAGCTTCGTCTGGAGCATAAAGCTTCTTGAAAGAGTGAGAATCAATAAAATATGATTGCAGCATATGCCCAGGAGGTCCATGGAATTGGCGAAAGTATTTTGCCGATTGGTGGTGCTGGGCATTTTTTATTGGGACAGATAGGCATAATATATGAAAAATTCTCCGAATACTCTGTAATTGCTTTATACTGGTATGGAAAGAAAAATATGAAAGGGTCGGCAAAGTGAAAATTCATCATAATGATTATTTTTCAATTGATACAATTAACAACGATGTATTGATCACTGTCCAAAAAACAGGGTATCCTCTCTCTGCCTTCAATAATGTTCTGATGGAATTCCCGAGGATAGCCTTGGAAGATTTTCTATCCCTGAAAACGGCAATCACCAAGGCTGACTGCACCCAGCAAAGAATAGGTTCTTTGAAGGAAGAAGCCGAATGTTGGATCGAAGAGGATGAAATGATTGCATCTATTCAAGTGAATATGACCGAAAAGGATTATATTGAAAAAAAGGAAAGCATACAAACCAAAATCAATGAAATGCTTGCTGCAAAAGGAGTCGTTTTCGGGATTATGGAGGAAGCAATAGCAGGGCTGTCACCGATGAAGAAAATAATAGCAGCAAAGGGTAAGGATGCAGTCCAAGGAAGCAATGCATCCATTTCATACAAGGAAAGACCGGAAAGAAAGCCGACGATCACTGCAGAAGGCAAAGCGGACTATTTTGATATGAATTTTTTGACGGAAGTAAAGGAAGGGGATTGCTTAGGAAAAAAAACACGTCCTACAAAAGGGGAATCCGGAAAGACTGTTATCGGTAGAGAAATACCGGGGCCTTCTGGAAAAGATCAAGAGTTTGTTTATGATAAGAAAACGATTGAACTTATCGATGAAGGTGAGAATTCATATTTGATTGCAAAGGTGAACGGTGTTTTGGAGTTCATCAATGGTAAAATTTCTGTCGGTCCTCATTTAATCATTGAGGGGGATGTCGGCTATGAAACGGGAAATATTGAATTTGATGGTACGGTTACGATAAAAGGGACGGTTCAGCGCGGCTTTTCAGTGAAAGCTTCTAAGGATATAGCCGTCCATGGCGAGCTTGGGATTAGTGGATGTGACCTGATTGAATCATACGATGGAGATGTATTTATTAAAGGAGGGCTCTTTGGAAGCGGAATTTCAAAGGTTGTAGCTGCACATAATATTTTCATCAAGCATGCCCATGAGTCCACAATGGTTGCCGGGGAAGACATCAGAATAGGCTACAGTGGAATCGGATGCATGATCATAGGGAAAAATGTTTTAGCTGATCATAAAAAAGGGAAAATCATTGGTGGTGTCATTGAAGCAGAGGGAAAAGTGATTTCTGGAACGATTGGGAATAAGACAGAGATGAAAACGAATATTATTGTAAAAGGCTTCGATCGTTCAGAGGTGATAAGCAAAGTAAAGGATTATCGAAATCGTCAGAAAAAAGCCGAGCTTGCTCTAAAGGATGCAAGGAATGAACTTGCCCGTGCAGCAAAAACCGGCGCACATTCGTTACATAAGCTTATTTCGGAAATAGCAGATGAGATGGAACAAAACAACCGTGAAATCAAATCCCTGCTTTCCCTTTTGGACACGAAAGGAGAAGGGGAAATAACTGCGTTTCACGGTATGTTCCCCCAAACCTATATTCAAATCAAGTCTGCAAGAAAACTGATAAAAATGATGACAAGAGGGACAGTTTATTTAAAAGAACATTCATTAAATTTTCTATAGAGGGAAGGATTTGAATGACACAAATATTTGCTCATAGAGGATCGGCGGGCACGCATCCTGAAAATACAATGCAATCATTTTTTGAAGCTGAAAAAGTAAATGCTGATGGCATTGAATTGGACGTTCAGCTCTCAAAAGATGGTGAAGTCGTGGTTATTCATGATGAAACGCTTGAGAGAACCACCAATGGGAAAGGATTTGTCAAAGACTTCAATTTAAATGAATTAAAGAAACTGGATGCCAGCTACAAGTTTAAAACCTTCTTGAAAAAACCAACAATCCCATCATTGCGTGAGGTTTTGGAGTGGTTGACTGGGAATGGCCTTTTGTGCAACATCGAGCTGAAGAACGGTGTTTTTCCATATCCGTCATTGGAGGAAAAAGTCATTTCACTTGTAAGGGAATATCAGTTGGAAGATAGAATAATCATTTCTTCTTTCAATCATTATTCCATTGTTTATTGTTACCGTCTCGCTCCGGAAATCCAGATTGCACCGCTTTACTCGGAAGGATTATTCATGCCGTGGGTATATGCCAAGTCAATCCATGCAGGTGCGATCCATCCTAAATTAAGGGCAGCACCCGATGAAATCATCCTATCATCAATGGAAAATGGGGTTGCCGTGAGACCGTATACGGTCAATAAAAAAGACGATATGCTGCGGCTTTTTCAAATCAACTGCTCAGCCATCATTACTGATTATCCAGCGAAGGCAATTGAATTAAGAGATGGAGTTTCCTAAGCATGATTGCGATGGACCCGGTATCAAAAAAAGACTGATTGGAAAAACAATGCCTGGCGAGAGGCAGTTCGTTTTTCCAATCAGTCTGCTTTTTTTTATCCCTTCTTTTTAAACCTATCCTGAACCTTATTGCGCTTCCGGTCGCGATAAAATATGAAGCCTGCAATAAAACTTAATCCTCCCAAAAAGAAGATCAACCCAGTCAGGAATTGCAGCCATAAAAACGGAAAAGGGTCCTGCAGGATGCCGAACGTCATGTCGCGCATAAGTTTAACACCAAGCACTGCTGCGATTCCGGGTATCACCATTATTAGTAATGCAAAAATACGAATCATCAAATTTCTCCTTTATGTGCATTCAAAAAAATCATATCTCATGAGCAAAATTTGTCAAGTGAGTGATTTTTAGATAAAATTAAAAGGTATGAAAGATTTTGCACTTCTTTGATGCAAAGGAGGAAAAGATTTGCAGGGAGTCCTAATTGTAGGCGCAGGAAAAGGCGGAATGGCCATTTTGAAAATATTGAAAGAATCTTCTGCACTGAAGGTGATTGCCGTCATCGACCCTAATGAAAATGCGCCTGGAATGATCTTTGCTAAAAATGAAGGCATCCAAACCGGAACAGATTGGTCATTATTTCTGGATGAATCAATCGATATTATCATCGAGGTTACTGGTAATCAAGATGTGTTCAGGCAAATTCGGGATGCAAGAAGCAAAGACACTGTCTTGATCCCGGGCAGTGTGGCATATTTAATCGCTACTCTGCTGGATGAGAAGGAAGAATTGATAAACAAATTAACCAATCAGTCATACTTTCATGACTTGATTTTTAATTCGACTGATGATGGTATGGTGGTCATCGATAATAATGAAATGGTGATCTTATTCAATCGCAGTGCAGAACGGATGGTGGGCATAAAGCAGGGAGATGCTCTCGGCAAGCATGTGTTCGACGTTATTCCGACAAGCCAGCTGCCTCGTATTTTGGAAACGAGGCGAATGGAAGCCAATCAAGAGCTTGTACTGCATAATGGATTAAAAATCATTACGACCAGAATACCGATGGTTGGAGAAGATGGGCATCTTTATGGAGCCATATCTATTTTTAAAGATATTACCGAAGTCGTGAACCTTGCTGAGGAAATCACGAACTTAAAAGAAATCCAAACGATGCTGGAGGCAATCATTCAATCAAGTGATGATGCGATATCGGTTGTGGATGAGAGCGGCAAGGGGCTGCTGATTAATCCTGCGTATACAAGAATAACGGGATTAACGCAGGAGCGGGTAATCGGCCAACCGGCTACTGCCGATATTTCCGAAGGCGAAAGTATGCATTTGAAGGTTCTTCAAACCCGCAGAGCAGTGCGCGGAGCCAAGATGAGGGTCGGCCCAAATGAAAAAGAAGTAATTGTCAATGTCGCTCCTGTCATCGTCAATGGAAAATTAAAGGGCAGTGTTGGAGTCATCCATGACGTATCTGAAATCCAATCGCTCACAAAGGAATTAAGCAGGGCAAGGCAAATTATCCGGACACTTGAAGCTAAATACACGTTTGAAGATATCATTGGCGTTTCCGAGGAAATAAAACTCGCCGTCGAACAAGCGAAACTTGGAGCGAAAACTCCGGCTACTGTGCTTCTAAGAGGCGAATCAGGTACGGGAAAGGAATTGTTCGCACATGCGATACATAATGCAAGCGACCGAAAGTATAACAAATTCATTAGAGTGAATTGTGCAGCCATTTCAGAATCGCTGCTCGAAAGTGAATTGTTCGGGTACGAAGAGGGAGCTTTTTCCGGTGCGAAGCGAGGCGGTAAACGGGGATTATTCGAGGAAGCTAACAATGGGAGTATTTTCCTTGATGAAATCGGAGAGTTGAATGTCAACATCCAAGCGAAATTGCTTCGTGTCCTTCAAGAAAATGAAATCGTCAGGGTAGGGGGGACGAAATCCATCCCGATCAATGTAAGGGTAATAGCAGCAACCAATGTGAATCTTGAAAAAGGGATAGCTGCTGGTACTTTCCGTGAAGATTTATATTATCGTCTGAATCGCATGCCCATTCAAATTCCCCCATTGAGACGCAGAAAGTCTGATATTCCTTCTTTATGTGAAAGGTTGATCCATAAGATCAATCAAGACTATGGACGAAATGTTGAAGGCGTAGCGAATGAAGCAATGGATGCATTAATGAATTATGATTGGCCCGGGAATGTAAGGGAATTGGAAAATATTCTCGGAAGAGCGATCATCTTCATGCATTTTAATGACACATTCATTCAATCGGAGCATTTGCCTGTCATGCTGGCGGAAGAAGAGAAGGAGACAATTCCAAAAACCGCTCAATCTATGTACGATCAAAACCTGGACCTTCAACAAATGGTAGAAAAGTTTGAGAAAGACATGATTCAATCTGTTTTAGAGCAGAATAAAGGAAACAAAACAGCTGCAGCAAAACAACTGAAGATTTCCATCCGGAATTTATACTATAAAATAGAGAAATACCAACTTGCAAACAATAGCATGCAATAATTTTCATGAATTGCAGAAATTTGCATGGTGGAAATCGTTTAAATAAAGCGGTTTCAATGATGTAGAAGTTGGCACGCTTCTTGCATATTAAGTTAGTGGTGTATATTTAGAAGGGGTTGAGGCGACAAACATGGATTTAAACAAACTTATTGAAAAAGCCGCCCAAATGAAAGACGTTACAGTCTCAGTAGCAGCAGCGGAGGATATGGAAGTGCTCGAAGCGGTTTCCATGGCGGTGGCACAGAAAATAGCTCATTTCATTTTATTCGGGAATGCCGAGAAAATAGAACAAATCATCCAAAAACATACACCTGACCTAGCAGAGAGTGGATATATTACCATCATGCCTACGGATTCACAGGCTGATGCAGCAAAGAAAGCTGTTCAATGTGTCCATAACGGGCAAGCGAGTGTACTGATGAAAGGAAATATCCCTACTGCTGTGATCTTGAAGGCAGTCTTGAATAAGGAGTATGGCTTAAGAACAGGCAATGTTCTATCACATGTAGCTGCATTTCAAATTCCTGGCTATGACCGGTTGATTTTTGTAACGGATGCAGCCATGAATATTGAACCTGATTTGAATCAAAAGGTTCAAATCATCAATAATTCTGTCGATGTTGCAACTGCAGTCGGACTAGAAATGCCAAAGGTTGCACCAATAGCTGCCGTAGAAGTGGTGAACCCTTCCATGCAGGCCACGTTGGACGCTGCAGCCCTCTCACAAATGAACGCTCGAGGGCAAATAAAAAATTGTTTGGTGGATGGACCGCTAGCACTTGATAATGCGATTTCCATCGAAGCAGCCGAGCATAAAGGAATACATAGTGATGTTGCAGGACAAGCAGACATCCTTGTAGTGCCGAATATTGAAACAGGTAATGCACTCTATAAATCGCTTATTTATTTTGCTAAAGCGAAAGTCGGTGCGGTCATTGCGGGCGCGAAGGCCCCTATTGTCCTCACATCAAGGTCAGATAGTGCCGAAAGTAAATTGAATTCATTAGCGCTGGCGATTTGTTCTTCAAACAAATAGTGTTAACGAAAAGGGTCAACCATTAAGAAAACCAGACCTTTAAAATAAAATTCAGGAGGAATTATCAAATGAAAATTTTTGAATATATGACAAACTATGATTATGAGCAATTATTATTTTGCCAGGATGAGCAATCTGGATTAAAAGCAATCATCGCCATCCATGACACAACTTTAGGGCCTGCGTTGGGCGGAACACGCATGTGGACGTATGAATCAGAAGAAGCTGCAATTGAAGATGCACTTCGTCTTGCGCGAGGAATGACCTACAAGAATGCAGCAGCGGGCTTGAATCTAGGAGGCGGAAAGACGGTTATCATCGGCGATCCGCGCAAAGATAAAAACGAAGCGATGTTCCGTGCTTTCGGACGTTTCATCCAAGGATTGAACGGACGTTATATCACTGCAGAAGATGTAGGTACGACTGTTGCAGATATGGACTTAATCCATGAGGAGACGAATTTCGTAACAGGAATTTCTCCTGCGTTCGGTTCATCAGGGAACCCTTCTCCTGTAACGGCATATGGAGTGTACCGCGGAATGAAGGCAGCAGCGAAGGAAGCATTCGGCACGGATTCTCTCGAAGGCAAAACAGTAGCTGTGCAAGGGGTTGGAAATGTAGCATTCAATTTATGCCGTCACCTTCATGAAGAAGGAGCAAACTTGATTGTAACGGACATCAATAAAGAAGCTGTTCAGCGAGCTGTTGAAGAGTTTGGGGCAAAAGCAGTCGACCCGAATGAAATTTACAGCGTACCATGTGACATCTTTGCTCCATGTGCACTTGGAGCTGTCGTGAACGACGATACAATCCCGCAATTAAAAGCAAAAGTAATTGCCGGTGCAGCGAACAACCAGCTGAAGGAAACTCGCCACGGTGACACGATTCATGAGATGGGCATCGTTTATGCGCCTGATTACGTTATCAATGCCGGTGGTGTAATCAACGTCGCTGATGAACTATATGGCTATAATCGCGATCGTGCAATGAAACGAGTAGAGCAAATTTATAACAACGTCGAGAAAGTGTTTGAAATCGCTAAACGCGACGGAATTCCTTCTTACCTGGCTGCAGACCGCATGGCGGAAGAAAGAATTCAAACTATGCATAAATCCCGCAGTCAATTCCTTCAAAACGGCAAACACATCTTAAACAACCGTTAAGGATAAAATTATGGTTCGAAACGCTTTGCTTCTTCAGAGGCGGGGCGTTTCTCCCTTTTAAAATAATAGTATGCAAATTCTTGGTAAGACAAGAAGCCGAGTTTTCCAACAAATTGGAGGTTACAACATTGCAAGAAAAAGAATATCGAATTCTCGTTATCAACCCTGGTTCCACTTCAACGAAAATCGGCGTTTTTGACAACGAAAAAGACATTTTTGAAAAAACGATCCGCCATGAAGCGGATGAAATCAACACTTTTGAAAGCATCATTGATCAATATGAATTTAGAAAAAATACTATATTGGCTGCTCTTGATGAAGAAGGGATCAATATTTCCAAGTTGAGTGCAGTATGCGGCCGCGGCGGTCTTCTTCGTCCGATTGAAGGCGGGACCTATCCTGTGAATGAAGCGATGCTTGAAGATTTGAAGATCGGTTTTTCAGGTCAGCACGCATCCAATCTTGGGGGGATCATTGCTTATGAAATTGCCGCTGGTTTAAATATCCCTTCTTATATCGTCGATCCTGTCGTAGTGGATGAGTTGGCTGATATAGCAAGAATTTCCGGCTTTTCATCTATTGAACGTAAAAGCATATTTCATGCACTGAACCAGAAAGCGGTTGCAAGAAGAGTTGCCAAACAATTAGGCAGACGTTATGAGGATTTAAACTTGATTGTTACCCATATGGGTGGCGGGATAACTGTCGGAGCTCATCTAAATGGGCGGGTAGTCGACGTCAATAACGGTCTTCATGGTGATGGTCCATTCAGCCCTGAAAGAGCTGGAACAGTCCCTGCAGGGGATCTCGTCTCATTATGCTATTCTGGTGATTATTATCGTGATGAAATCATGAAAAAGCTCGTGGGACAAGGCGGGCTTGTCGGATATCTTGGGACCAATGATGCTGTCAAAGTTGAAAAAATGATAGCAGATGGCGATCAAAATGCGAAAATGATCTATGATGCCATGGCATATCAAATTGCCAAGGAAATTGGCTCAGCAAGCGCTGTTCTTGAAGGAAAAGTAGATGCCATCATCCTCACTGGAGGCTTGGCATACGGAAAAGACTTCGTTCAGGAAATCAGCAAAAGGATAAATTGGATCGCTGATGTCATTATCCAACCGGGTGAGAATGAGCTTCAGGCATTGGCTGAAGGTGCATTGAGAGTTCTGCAGGGTGAAGAGGAAGAAAAGGTTTACCCTGGAGAGAAGATAAAGAAAGCGACCGTTTAACGATAAGGAGGAAACAACATTGGCACAAGAATATGATTTAGTCATCCTTGGCGGAGGAACGGGCGGTTATGTTGCCGCCATCCGTGCTTCCCAATTAGGCTTGAAAACAGCAATTGTGGAAAAAGGCAAACTGGGCGGTACATGCCTTCATCGCGGGTGCATCCCAAGTAAAGCTCTTCTGCGAAGTGCAGAAGTATACCATACAGCGAAACGCGGGGAAGAATTCGGTGTGACCATAAATGATGTCACGCTGAATTTCACTCGTGTCCAAGAACGCAAGAGCAAAATCGTCGATCAGCTATACAAAGGTGTACAACACTTGATGAAACAAGGGAAAATAGATGTATTTGAAGGGATCGGACGCATATTGGGGCCATCCATCTTCTCGCCGATGCCGGGCACAATTTCCGTTGAAATGAACAATGGTGATGAAAATGAAATGCTCATTCCAAAAAACGTGATTGTTGCAACAGGGTCACGTCCACGTTCATTGCCTGGTTTGGATATTGATGGGCAGTTTGTCTTGTCTTCAGATGAAGCGCTTGAGCTCGAGGAACTTCCGAAATCGATCATCATCGTCGGCGGAGGCGTCATTGGGATCGAATGGGCATCCATGTTATCCGACTTTGGCGTAGAAGTGACTGTTGTGGAATATGCAGATCGAATCATCCCGACGGAAGATCATGAAATCTCAAAAGAAATGCAGCGCTTAATGAAGAAAAAGGGTGTAACCGTTGTGACAAGGGCTAAAGTCCTGCCTGATACATTGGAAAAAGGTGATCAGGAAGTGACGATCAGTGCAGAAGTGAAGGACTCCCAAAAATCCTTTACTGCCGAAAAAATCCTCGTTTCTGTAGGAAGACAAGCCAATACCCAAAACATCGGTTTGGAAAATACTGATATTGTGATTGAAAAAGGTTTTATTCAAACAAATGAATTTTTCCAAACGAAGGAAAGCCATATTTATGCGATCGGTGATGTGATCGGCGGACTTCAATTGGCTCATGTGGCATCCCATGAAGGGATTACGGCTGTCGAGCATATTGCTGGGGAAAAACCGGATCCAATCGACTATACATTAGTGTCTAAATGTATTTACAGCAACCCAGAGGTTGCAAGCGTAGGGTATACTGAACATGAAGCCAAAGAAAAAGGATTCAATGTAAAAGTCGGAAAGTTTTCATTCAGAGCAATCGGAAAAGCACTTGTATTTGGGGAGTCTGATGGATTCGTGAAAATCATCGCTGATAACGATACAGATGATATTTTAGGCGTCCATATGATTGGGCCGCACGTTACGGATATGATTACAGAAGCTGGTCTAGCAAAGGTCTTGGATGCCACGCCTTGGGAAGTGGCCCATACCATCCACCCTCACCCAACGTTGAGCGAAGCGATTGGTGAGGCGGCTCTAGCGGTTGACGGAAAAGCAATTCATTCTTAATTTACGGGGATACCCGATTACTATTTATTTATTGGGAGGTTCAAAAAATGGCTGAAAATCGTCATGCAGCTTTAGGTTTGAGCGATGAAAATGTATTAGAAATATATGAAACAATGCTATTGGCACGTCGAATCGACGAACGTATGTGGCTTTTAAACCGCTCTGGGAAAATCCCATTCGTCATCTCCTGTCAAGGTCAAGAAGCAGCACAGGTTGGAGCAGCGTTTGCATTGGATCGTGAAAAGGATTATGCCCTTCCTTATTATCGTGATATGGGGGTTGTATTGGCTTTTGGAATGACTCCAAAAGAACTCATGCTCTCTGGATTTGCAAAAGCCGAAGATCCAAATTCAGGCGGCCGTCAAATGCCAGGACACTTCGGCCAAAAGAAAAATCGAATCGTAACCGGTTCTTCTCCTGTTACTACTCAAGTACCTCATGCAGTCGGTGTTGCATTGGCCGGAAAAATGGAAAATAAAGATTTGGTCACATTCGTCACGTTCGGTGAAGGTTCTTCCAATCAAGGAGACTTCCATGAAGGAGCAAACTTTGCGGGTGTACATAAGCTTCCGGTTATCTTTATGTGTGAAAATAATAAATATGCCATCTCTGTTCCAATCGAAAAACAATTAGCTTGTGAAAAAGTATCTGATCGTGCCATCGGATATGGCATGCCGGGGTACACAGTGGATGGAAACGATCCGCTTGAAGTATATAAGGCCGTTAAGGAAGCGGCTGACAGAGGCCGCAAAGGCGAAGGCCCAACACTCATTGAAACAGTTTCCTACCGTTTGACTCCACATTCATCCGATGATGATGATCGTTCATATCGTTCTCCAGATGAAGTGGCAAAAGCAAAAACGAATGATCCGATCATTACTTTTGGCGCTTATTTAAAAGAAGTCGGCGCAATGAATGATGAACTTGAAAAAGAAATCAATGATCGAGTGATGAAACAAGTGAATGAAGCAACGGATTACGCAGAAAATGCTCCATATGCTGAAGCAGAATCTGCACTAAAATTTGTCTACGCAGAAGAGAAGTAAGGGGGAAGTAACGATGCCAGTAATTTCTTATATTGATGCCGTAACAATGGCCATTCGTGAAGAAATGGAACGTGATTCAAAAGTATTTGTACTTGGTGAGGATGTCGGTAAAAAAGGTGGGGTATTTAAAGCGACCCATGGCCTTTATGATCAATTCGGAGAAGAGCGGGTAATTGACACACCTCTTGCTGAATCTGCCATCGCTGGAGTCGGAATCGGTGCTGCCATGTACGGCATGCGTCCTATCGCTGAAATGCAATTTGCCGATTTCATCATGCCTGCTGTCAATCAAATTATTTCGGAGGCGGCAAAGATCCGCTACCGCTCCAACAATGACTGGAATTGCCCGATTGTTGTCCGTGCTCCTTACGGCGGAGGCGTTCATGGCGCTCTATATCACTCACAGTCGGTCGAAGCAGTGTTTGCCAACCAGCCTGGACTGAAAATCGTGATGCCTTCCACTCCTTATGACGTCAAAGGTTTACTGAAGGCAGCTATCCGCGATGATGATCCGGTATTGTTCTTTGAACATAAACGCGCCTACCGTTTAATTAAAGGGGAAGTTCCTGACGATGATTATGTATTGCCAATCGGCAAGGCAGATGTAAAGCGTGAAGGAGAAGATATCACGGTCATCACTTATGGTCTTTGTGTTCATTTTGCATTGCAGGCTGCCGAAAAGCTTGCGCAGGATGGCATTGAAGCACACATTCTTGACCTTCGCACTGTCTACCCATTGGATAAGGAAGCAATCATTGAGGCAGCTTCTAAAACAGGAAAAGTCCTTCTTTTAACAGAAGACAATAAAGAAGGAAGCATCATGAGTGAAGTTTCAGCTATCATTGCCGAAAATTGCTTATTTGAATTAGATGCTCCGATTGCGCGTTTAGCAGGCCCTGATGTGCCGGCTATGCCTTATGCGCCGACGATGGAAAAATACTTTATGGTCAATCCTGACAAAGTTGAAAAAGCAATGCGTGAACTCGCTGAATATTAATTTTACAACACAAGATTTTTATGAGGAGGTTTCTTCCAGTGGCAATAGAAAAAATGGCGATGCCTCAGTTAGGAGAAAGTGTAACTGAAGGCACAATAAGTAAGTGGTTAGTGTCACCTGGTGATCATGTCAATAAATACGACCCGATCGCAGAAGTTCAAACGGATAAAGTAAATGCGGAGGTGCCGTCATCCTTTACGGGTGTAATCAAAGAATTGATTGCAGATGAGGGAGATACCCTTGAAGTCGGGGAAGTCATCTGTTCCATTGAAACAGAAGGGGCTGGCAAGGCGGAGGAAAGCCAAGATAATGCCGCTTCTGCTCCTGAGTCAAGCAGCACAAATGCAGCAGAGGAAAAAAGTGTGGCAAAGCCTGCAAGGCCTTCTGCCAATGATGGAAACAAAGTACGTTATTCACCGGCGGTCTTGAAAATTTCACAAGAACACGGCATCGATTTGAACCAAGTCGAAGGAACAGGAAAAGGCGGAAGGATTACACGCAAAGATTTATTGAAATTAATCGATTCCGGCAATATTCCGAAAGCAGGGGATAATAAACCGGCTGCGCCTGTACAAGAAGCTCCGAAACAGGAAGTTCCAACATCTGCACCGGCCGCACCAAAAGCCCCTGCAGCGAATGTCCCTGTTTCTGCAGGCGACATCGAAATTCCGGTAACTGGTGTTCGCAAGGCGATTGCTGCCAACATGCTCAGAAGTAAGCACGAAGCTCCACACGCATGGACGATGATGGAAGTAGACGCCACCAACCTTGTGAATTATCGAAATGAAATCAAAAACGACTTCAAGCAACGTGAAGGATTCAATCTAACTTTCTTTGCCTTCTTTGTTAAAGCAGTGGCGCAGGCACTGAAGGAGTTTCCACAGATCAATTCCATGTGGGCAGGGGAAAAGATCATTCAGAAGAAGGATATCAATATCTCGATCGCTGTGGCAACAGACGATGCTTTGTTTGTACCAGTCATTAAAAATGCCGACGAAAAAACGATCAAAGGCATTGCAAGGGAAATCACAGAGCTGGCTCAAAAGGTCCGTACTGGAAAATTAAAATCTGAGGATATGCAAGGCGGCACATTCACTGTCAATAATACTGGGTCGTTCGGCTCTGTTCAGTCCATGGGTATAATCAATTATCCGCAAGCGGCAATTCTGCAGGTCGAATCGATTGTCAAACGTCCAGTCGTAATGGAAAATGGGATGATTGCTGTCCGTGATATGGTCAACCTTTGTATGTCCCTGGACCATCGTGTGCTTGATGGATTGATTTGCGGCCGATTCCTGCAGCGGGTCAAAGAAATCATCGAAAACACTTCCAAGCAGTCCACTTCAATTTATTAAGCCGCAAAGATAAGCGGTTCCTATAACTAGAGGAAACTGGAGTATAAATTCGTACACGAATTTATACTCCTTTTTTATTGACTTTTCGCTAAATATGGCTGATTACCGTGGAGCGAGCGGATCCTTCTAAAAGCCTATAGATCATTTGGTGGAAAATAATCCTAAGCACATTGCTTCATTTTTTAATTTTGTGATAACCCCTAACGACAGGAAATGACTAAATACCTTCCCAGAAAGTCGGATAAACTCCATTTTTTGATAGGAACCATCAATAATCTCCATACTTTCGACCTGTTGAATAAAATAAGTGACAGTCCAAAAGTTTTGTTTTTTGAATTTGTGAACTTTTTGTGACGATATTCGGCAGTCATCGACAATAACTAATGGTTATATTTGGATTATCAACTAAGAACATCCAAATGAATTTGTCGGAAAGGAGGAAATGGTTCCAGCTGTTCACTTAATCTAGGGAGGGGAAAAAAATGGGTAAAAGGAAAAGGAATGTAAAATGGCTCTCGCTTACTTTCACGATCATGCTGATCTTTTCTTTACTTACACCAATGAATGCCACCCTTGCAGCAACAAAAAAAGCATCCTCGACATCTGCACGCGAATCGGTTGTTCTTAACTCCAAGGATAGAGTCTCCTCAAAAGTCATTGATCAATTTAAACAAAAGGAAAAGGTTACGTACTTGGTTAAGCTCAAAGATCAAGTCGATACAACCAAGGTTTCAGAAAATGCTGCATCAAAGGCGAAATCAGAAAAACTTTCTTCCTTGAATACAAAACTATTAAAAAGGTCGATGGTCGTTTCCACATTAAGAGCAAAAGCGACTGAAACACAAGCCCATTTGAAAGGGTATTTACAAAAAGAACAAAAGGCTGGAAAAGTGAACAAGATCCAATCCTTCTATGTTGTCAACGCTTTAGCCGTTACTTCGACAAAGGACGTAATGGAAGCCATGGCTGCTTTTCCGGAAGTAGACAAAGTCCTTCCGAATGAAAAAAGGCAATTGATTCAGCCGACTGCAGTGAAAAATTTGGAAAAAGAAAAATCTTCTTTGCAGTTGCAGCCGAAAAACGGTACATCTTCTATAGAATGGAATATTCAGCAGATCGGTGCTCCACAAGTATGGAATATGGGGATAGATGGAACCGGTACAGTGGTCGCAACGATTGATACGGGCGTTCAATGGGATCACCCCGCACTGAAACAAAAATATAGAGGGTACGATCCACAAAATCCGGACACGCCTAACAATGAATTCAACTGGTTTGATGCCGTCGCGAGTCAGTCCAGTCCCTATGATGATATTGGACATGGTTCACATGTGACCGGGACAATGGTTGGATCGGAACCCGACGGAAGCAATCAAATCGGCGTAGCACCGGGGGCTAAATGGATTGCCGTAAAGGCATTTTCTCCAGATGGCGGGACCGACGTAGATTTGCTTGAAGCTGGTGAATGGATTTTAGCTCCAAAAGACTCGGATGGAAATCCGCATCCAGAAAAAGCGCCGGATGTTGTAAATAATTCCTGGGGAGGCGGACCAGGAATGGATGAGTGGTACCGCCAAATGGTCCAAGCATGGAGAGCAGCGGAAATCTTCCCGGAATTTTCTGCAGGGAATACGACATTGACGAATCCAGGCGGACCTGGGTCAGTCGCGACGCCTGCCAATTACCCGGAATCTTTTGCTACTGGAGCTACAGACAGTCAAAACCATTTGGCAAGTTTTTCATTGCAGGGTCCTTCTCCTTACAATGAAATGAAGCCTGAAATTTCCGCTCCAGGAGTCAATATTCGTTCATCGGTACCTGGAAGCACATATGAAGGTGGATGGAATGGAACATCAATGGCGGGGCCGCATGTCTCAGCTGTTGTTGCACTATTGAAGCAAGCCGATGCAAGCCTGACGGTGGATGAGATTGAAGATATTTTAGAATCCACTGCAGTGCCTTTGACGGATGCGAACTTCCCTGATTCTCCCAATAATGGATATGGCCATGGCCTCGTCAATGCGTTTGATGCCGTATCCTCAGTCTTGAGCGGAATCGGAAAAGTGAAAGGGACCGTTACAAAGGAAGGTGAAGACACTGAAGCACCGGTTATTGCCCATGAGGCTCCTGCGCAGGCATTTAAAGAGATGGCTTTGCCGCTGCAAGCCGATGTGAGCGATAATATCAGCGTAACAGACGTTAAATTAAGCTATATGAACGAGGATGGCAGCTGGACTGATATCAATGCTGAAAGAGTGGCGGGTGATTATCGATCGGGAACCTATGAAGCTACTATCCCTGCCGAAGCATTGACTGGTGATGATATTACCTATAAATGGACAGCCGGGGACTTCGGAGGGAATGAACAATCAACAGATGAATATACCATTTCATTACTACCCGGCATTTCAACAGGATACGAACAGGATTTTGAACATTCTCCGATAGGCTGGACATCGTATGGCCAGGCAAATAGCTGGGAGTGGGGCGCACCTTCAAGCGGACCGGGAAATGCGGTCTCTGGTGAAAAAGTGTATGGGACGAATTTGGATGGAAATTATGACAATAGTGGAAATATGACGTTATTGATGCCTCCGGTTGATTTGCCTGATGGAGAAAGCTATCTCCAATTCAAACAATGGTATGAGCTTGAACGGAACTATGATTATGGCCATGTGTTTATTTCGACAGACATGGAAAACTGGACACAGGCATTGCGTGTAAATGGGACGACTGATGGATGGGTCGATGGTGAGGTGGATTTAAGCCAATACGCCGGACAACGCATCTACATCGCCTTTAATGTCACAACTGACAGCAGCGTCGTAAAACAAGGATGGTATTTGGACGATGTGAAGCTCTCAGATCAATCATTGCAGCCTGCGAAGAAAATCGATTTGGGTGTAAAACCAAAAAATCAAGATAAATCCGCTTCATTGGCTGCCAAACCAAAAGTATATCCAGATAAAATCATGCCGATCAAACCGGCAAACGAAGAAAAACCTTCCACCGATCCTGCACCGATGCTCTTGCCGCTTCAAGCGCAGGTGAGTGTGCTCGAAACTGGAAGATCAGTTTATACAGATCCAAAGGATGGCTCATATGAACTCTCACATGCAGCTGGAGACTATACGCTAAAAGCGGAGGCATATGGATACAGATCAGAAACACAGCAAGTATCGATCGAACAAGATGGAATCACGACAGCAGACTTTACGCTGGAAGAAATTCCAAAGGGGACGATTTCAGGTATGGTCACCAATGAAGCTACCGGTGAACCTCTTGAAGGAGCCACATTGTTCGTTCTTGAGGATGCTGCCATCCAGCCGGTTCAAACCGATGAAAATGGACATTATGATCTTCAAGTATATGAAGGTGATTATACATTGAAGATTGTTGCTCCACATTATTACTCTCAAGAAGTGAGCGTGACGGTGAACGGCGGTGAAGTAGAAACGGTGGATGTCGCCATGAAACCGTTCATTGGATATGGGGGTGAAATTGGCTACGATGATGGAACTGCAGAAAATGCACGCGCATTCTACGATGCAGGAAATGGTTGGGGAGTTAAAATGTCGCTTGCCGATGGACAGGATAAAGCGCTTGTCACAGGGGGCTTATTCAGATTCTGGGACACAGAATGGCCGGTTCCCGGCGGTACAGACTTTAAGGTTGAGGTTTACGATGCAAGCGGGTCTGATGGGGCTCCAGGCAAGAAAATTGCCGGACCTATCAATGCTACTGCTTTAAGGAATGGGGAATGGACCCAAGTCGATTTAAGCGGGGAAGGGATCATGGTTGATGGAGATTTCTACATGGTATATATTCAATCGGATCCAAACCCGAATGCACCTGGACTTGCGACAGATGAAGATGGAGAAAACGCAGGTAGAAGCTGGCAGTACGTAGATGGTGCCTGGTCGCCGTCACCTGAGGATGAAGGAAACTATATGATCAGGGCATTAGTGGACTATGAAGTAACCGCTCCGGTCATTACTTCGCCGAAGGATGGCTCATTCACCAATCAGAAAACGGTTGTTGTCGAAGGTACTTCCGCTCCTGGCACAACGGTGCACATTTTGAATAATGGGGAAGAAGCTTCGGCCGTACAAGCAACAGAAGAAGGAACATTCAGCACAGAGGTTGATTTAATAAATGGCGAGAATTCATTGACGGCCAAGGCTTCGACAGAACAAGGCATGACAGATGAGTCTTCTCCGGTCGTTATTACTCTCGATCAGCAGAAACCTGAACTGACCATCACGTCGCCTGAGGATGGCTTGAAAACGAATAAAGAAGCCATTACAGTAACAGGGAATGTAATAGAAGACAATCTCGCATGGGTAAAAGTAAATGGAGAAAAAGCAGAGGTATCCGATGGTTCATTCTCTCATCGAATCCTTTTGAACGAGGGAGAAAATGTGATTACTGTGATCGCCAAAGATAAAGCGGGCAATCGCAAAAAGCAAAAGGTCACAGTCTATTCGAAGCAAGGGTCGATCGTCATTGATAACCTTCAGCCTACTGTAGATAAAGAATTAAAGAGCGGCCAAACAGTCAAGATCGAATTTGACAGTGAACCTGGATTAAAAGCTGTATTTACCATCATGATGCCATTGACCAATACAGGCGCAGTGCAAAATGCGAATGAACTGCCGATGATGGAAACAAGTGCAGGACACTATGAAGGCTATTATACAGCCACCTCCAATGTGAAAGCACCGGGAGCGGTCATCGAAGTGAAAGCTTCCGATGACTATGGAAACGTCTCTACTAAACGTGCGGAAGGATTGCTGTATATTAATACAAAGAAAAAATAAACAAAAGATCGATGGGACCAAAGGGCTTTCCTTGGTCCCATTTTGTTTTGGCCATTGTTGGCACCTCGGCTCTATGGTGACTGACGCATGGCTGTAGAACCAGTCTGATTGCAGCCGTTGATGGAGAAATGGTGCAAAGTGATGGAGAAAACGTCGATTCTGATGGAGAAATTCATGGAAGTGATGGAATAAATCGCAGAAGTGATGGAGAAATCCCAATTTGTGAGGGAATCAGCATCTGCAAACGCTCCCCGGCACCGCTATGAACCTATGAACCCGTTCAATTTGTCAGTTTGGAAGGCTGGCGCCGCGGAAAACCAGCTCCGAACATCAACGGTGAGAGAAACATGGCTGCAGAACCAGTCTGATTGCAGTCGTTGAAGGAGAAATGGTGCAAAGTGATGGAGAAAACGTCGATTCTGATGGAGAAATTCATGGAAGTGATGGAATAAATCGCAGAAGTGATGGAGAAATCCCAATTTGTGAGGGAATCAGCATCTGCAAATGCTCCCCGGCACCGCTATGAACCTATGAATCCGATCAATTTGTCAGTTTGGAAGGCAGGCGGAGCGGAAAACCAGCTCCGAACATCAACGGTGAGAGAAACATGGCTGCAGAACCAGTCTGATTGCAGCCGTTGATGGAGAAATGGTGCAAAGTGATGGAGAAAACGTCGAT